>NZ_JACKYY010000072.1:0-7545 GCF_015100075.1 Acidithiobacillus sp. HP-11 | reverse complement strand
GTCGGCATTCTCAAATCATTCCAGAATTCTGCCCAGTCCATCGCTGAAATGATGCGCATCCTCTGTTTCCGTAATCGCATCGTCTTCGATTATCTGCGAATGACTAAAAATTCGGCACCAACCCCGCTGGGGGCCTGAGAACAAATTTACCGTGAAGGCCCCGGCGTCGGTACTAAGCTCGACAGGTCCAGTTTCATCCCACAGGATCCCAATTGCCAGAATGAATACCCGCTTCGTCGGTGAAGATGCCTGGCTTTACGGGGTCGTCCTGAGGCCATGGGGTTGACCAGGTGGGTTACTATGCGGAGTCGCTGTAACAATTTTAAAGCAAATAATAACATGCTATGATGCCACGATCTAAATATCCTAATTCTGTTGGACTGCGCAACGGCAGGCCGGTATCACCTGCATAGGAGTCTATAATGTCCCAGTTGCTGTATGACAACGGAACGCACAAATGCATAGCCTTCACCGATCTGGTGGAAGGCGAGGGGATTCAGGCCAATCAGTTCCTCATTGTCAATAATGGTGAAGGGATGCTGCTCGACCCCGGTGGCAACCTCACCTACAAGAACCTGCTGGCAGAGATGGCGAGCTATTTCCTGCCGGCGCATCTGGACTATGTGTTCGCTTCTCATGAAGATCCGGATATTGTGGCCTCCGCTAACGGCTGGCTACTGATTACCGACGCGAAGATTCTCATCGCCAATGAATGGACCCGTTTTCTGCCGCACTTCTGCTCGAAGGGCATGACCGCCGGGCGGGTCATCGGCATTCCGCCCCAGGGTATGAGGGTCAATCTGGCGGGGCAGGAACTCTTTGTCGTACCGGCGCATTACATGCATTCGGTGGGCAATTTCCAGGTTTACGATCCGGTGAGCAGGATCCTGTTCTCCGGAGATCTGGGTGCCAACCTGGTCAGCGGGGATAATGCCGCCAAGGTGATCGAAGGTGCGGAAGCCTTCCAGGCGCATCGCGCTGCGTCTGGCATGGATGGCTTCCATCGCCGTTATATGGGGGGCCAGAAGGTCTGCAGGCTGTGGACCAATATGGCGCGGGGTATGGATATCGAATGGATTGTGCCGCAGCACGGCGCATCCTTTAAGGGAAGGGAGACGGTCACCGCTTTCCTCGACTGGTTCGAGGGGCTGGAATCGGGTCCCGACCTGTTGACCCAGAAAGACTTTCAGTTTCCTGTCCCCGAAAATCTCTGAAGGAGGTGCAGTTTGAATCAGGAAATGTTTAACGATCTCCATGCGCAACTCGGCGCCATGTCGCCGGAGATACAGGGTGCCGCGCTGATTTCCAACGAAGGGGCGGTGATTTTTCAGGAGGGCGAAACGGTGGCGGACGAGAACCTCATCGGTATCGCCGGGGCTGCCGTTATGCGTCTTGCGGAGCATATCAGTTCTGGTCTTGCCGAATGCCCGGCACAAGAGATCAGCATTCGCTGTGACAGACATACGGCACTCTTTGTGCCAGTGGGAACGGATGCGCTCCTGATGCTGGTACTCTCAGCAGATACGGATACGCGTCCTTTGGCGGGGGCTATCCCCGGTATGGTATCTGCGCTGGGCCAAAGAGTTGTGTCATAAGCATGCCGCCTAAGCCGGGCTGAAAGAAATCACGCTGTAGAGGCGTCCTCCGCAGGTTTCTGTATTGCTGATAAACGCTCCATAACGGCCTCTGGCTGAGACTCTATCTCCAGCAGGTGTTACGTCCCGCAATAAATTAGGTGCCTTGTCCCGAGCTATTTGAGGTCGAAACGACGGGGTTATCCCACGGTCTTTCGGCAAGAACACGCACCCGGAGAAGCGCGGGACAGCGATGGCTATCCCGCGCGGGATGGTTACCGTCAGAAGGGCTCTTTCTGCGCTTGAGGGGGAGGATGGTGCCGGTAGTGGCTTATTTGTCGCCCATAACGGCTTTCAATCAGGCTGGACAATGCCGTGACGAACTGACTCAGGGCTGCCGCCGCTTCATCGGAGAGATTCTGCGGGAACAGTAGCGCCCAGTCCTCCAGCAGCGCCTCTGCCTCATCCATTTCTTCATAGGCTTTCATCGCAACGCCTCGATAGCCGCCTGCAGCAGATCATCCGGCAGATGGTTGAGTCCCTTGGGTACGGCCAGGCGCAGAGCGGTATGGAGGATGTTGCCAGCCTGTCGGGGAAATCCTTTGGACGCCTGTCGGAGGAGTTCCAGTCCAGAGTCGGATAACAACGTGTGCTGGCATCCGGCGGACTTCAGGGCATGGGTGATGAGGGCGGCAAAGCGTTCCCGTTCAAGGACCGGCGCCAGGCGGATGCGCACCTGGATACGGCTGGCCAAAGCGGCATAGGGCATCCGGTCCAGGGTTTGGGCCAGATGAGGATGTCCCGCCAGCCAAACGGTGAGCATGCTCCGGGAATCGAAGGCGAAGTTCAGGAAGGCCGGGAAGTCCCGGAAGAATTCCGGCGGCAGGTTCTGCGCCTCGTCGATGATCCAGACTGGGAGGACCTGTTTGTGGTCCATCAGGTCATGGATATGCTCCTTGATGTCCTTCCAGAGCTGGGCGCGGCGGTAACTGGGTTCGACCCCCAGACTCCGGGCCAGCCCGCGGTAGATGTCGATCCGTCCGAAGTCCGTATCCGCCTGGTAGATCACCAGATAACGGTGCGGATTCAACGACGCGGTGAGACTGCGCAGGGCCGTGGTCTTGCCCACCCCGGGCTCACCGATCAGCAAACCCACGCCAGGAGACTGCAGCAGCCACTGGAAGCGTTCCCGCAAAGGCGCCAGGGCACCATCATCCCAGAGTTCCGCCGTATCCTTGTCCAGAGGGAGGCGGGTGAAGCCAAAGTGCTGGAGGACCTGACTCATTGCTCATCCTCCCCGTAATACTTCTTGTGGGCGATTTCCACGAGGCTGGTCGAATCGGCAGGCTCTTCCACGGCCGTATCGGCTGCACCCGGCTGATGGCGCTTGCGGTGGGCATTGGCTTCCCGGTCCAGGGGCGTGGCCCGGCCCAGATCTTCTCCTGCGGCGCTTTCTACAGACACCACCCGGCCGGCATGGGCGTCGACCACGAGGGTGACGGTCTTGCCTACCAGCGCATAGGGGACTTCGAAGAACTGACCCAGATAAGAGACGGTCCCATCCTTGCGCACCCGACGGGCCACGCGGTGATAAAACAGCGCATCGAGGTGGGCCGCCTGGGTGCCGAGGCTGCGAATCCGGGGCAGATCCTGCTGATAGCGGAGCAAGGGCGTCAGGCCTTCCAGACCCCCATGGGGCCGCTGGTGGTAGACCTGCTCCAGCCAGGCCCAGAGCCGCGCATTGAGATCATCCAGATCGCGGATCCGGCGCGTGTCCAGTTCGGTCAGAAACTGATCGCGGAAGGTCCGGTGCCAGCGCTCGATCTTCCCTTTGGATTCGGGGGTATAAGGGCGACAGTAGATCAGTGATATCCCCAACCGGGCACAAATCCCTTGCAGGGAGCCCGAGCGATAGGCGGCCCCGTTATCCACCACCAGTTTATAGGGCACCCCACGTTTCAGCAGGGCCTGCTTAAGCACCCCTTCGATATCCAGTGCCGTTTCGCCCAGGCAGAAAGCGCTGTGGGTGATGAGCCGGGAGGCGTCATCCATCAGGGAGACCAAATACACTTTGCGCGGCTTTCCGTGGAGGGATATCTGCGGGCCATGCATCACGTCGCCATACCAGATGGCACCGGCACAATCAGCGACGAAGCTGCGCTTCTCCTCAGGCTCGCTGGCCGCACCCGCCGGTCTGGACAGGCCGTGGCGCTGTAACAGACGATGGATGGCCGAACGGGAAACCGTGCCCTGGGACACCTGCCCCGTAGACTCCAGGGCCTGCAGGATCTGGAGCAGGGAGCGGCGGGGATTCTCCCGCTTCAGCCGGAGAATGGCCTCCTGAATCTCGGCTGCCAGTTTGGATTGCCCCTGATCCCGGCGTGGACGGGGAGACAACCCGTCGATACCGTCTTTACGCCAGACGTAGTACCAGCCAGCAATGGTCTTATGGCTCAGACGGGTATGTCCTGAACCGGGAATGGCGTACTCCCGCCCGGCCAGCTCCCACAGGGTCTTCTGAAACTCTCCGCGCTGCAGGGGCCGACTGATCAGTGGGCCGAGTACGGACAGGCGGAACAGGGCGATGGGGTCTATCTGGGTCATGGTCATTCCTCGCAAAAAAAGGGACCCCTATGCCACCAGAATGGGCTCGGTGATGGCAGTGACTAAAGTGTGTGGGGTCGATCTTTTATGGGGAAAGCGCCCGTTTCGCGGAGATCCGCTGCATCCGCATCATGGGACGCTGACAGTGTGATGATCGAGCCAGGTCATGATGGCGGAAAGGGACTGTTGCCGGAGTGCCGACACCCAGAAATCGGGCCAGCCCAGCACCCGGCCCCAATCGGGAAAAGCACTGCGCAGGCGAAATTCAAAGTCTGCAGCGCGCTCCTGTAGCCATCGCCCCCAGCGGCGGCAGGTGCTGCGGCATGGCGGCGCAGTGCCCAACAGAGTCGGGAGGCTGCTGATTGCATAGAGAGAAAGGCCCGCCCACAACAGCAGCAAGACCATCTGCTGCAAAGCCCAACCGTACCAGCGCCGTGGAGCGATGCAAGAAGGCAAACGGGAACAGGTATGCCCGCAGCCGCAGCAAAAGTAACGGGGAATCGGAACGGGATTCTCCTGCCCAGAAGTCGTCCGATCGGCCTTGCGGGTGTAATGACCATGCTGCCAGGGATGGCCTAGACCACAGTGCGGGCATTGGATGGGGCGATAGCGCTCAGGAGCTCTGGCCAGGGTGTCACTGTGATTCTTCAGGGTGGGGATATCAGCTACAATCCGATACAAGGGCGGACCTCCTATGGGTTTGGTTATCGTGAAAGCCTAATTCACTTCCCACGATAACAAAGGAGATTCCGCCCTTTCTACATCCTCTGCGTCCCACCCTCTACAAGAAGCCGTTCTCCAAATCCATCCGAATGACCGTGGGATAAAACGTCGTCCTCCTACTCAAATATCGAAAGACGTAACACCCGGTGTTGTCATGTCTGAATGGTTTCCCTGATGAATAAGGGATTAAGACGGCTACGTAGCTCTGGGCTACTCCGGCAGCTATGTCTGAATGGTTTCCCTGATGAATAAGGGATTAAGACACAGCTCGGCTGTCGTTAGCGCCGATCCTTGAAGTCTGAATGGTTTCCCTGATGAATAAGGGATTAAGACTACTACTACTATGCCGATAACTCGGTTAACTTGGTCTGAATGGTTTCCCTGATGAATAAGGGATTAAGACCACCGATGATGCCGACGACGCCCTCGCGGGCTCGGTCTGAATGGTTTCCCTGATGAATAAGGGATGGTTCCTCGCTGTTTTAAGTGGGTAGCTTGAGATCCAGCTTACCCAGTACGAGGTAAGCCATGTTAATAAAATTCTTGTGGGTGCGATAGCCCCGTGCCCCACGGTAAATTTGTTCTCAGGCCCCCAGCGGGGTTGGTGCCGAATTTTTAGTCATTCGCAGATAATCGAAGACGATGCGATTACGGAAACAGAGGATGCGCATCATTTCAGCGATGGACTGGGCAGAATTCTGGAATGATTTGAGAATGCCGACTGCGAAGCGGCGCAAGCGCGTTAGATTTTCCGGGCCAAAGCCGGTACGGGCACGGCCACGGTCCTCATCGAAGTTCCAGTCGATGATGTAATGCACGCTCTCAATGGCCCAGTGTCCGCGATTAACCTCCAGTACGCGTTGCGGTGACGCCTCTTGCGGAGTGCGACTGGTGATCCCCAGAGCGACCTCCAGTGAACACTTGCCGGTTTTCTTGTAGACACATTCGCGTTCTATTCGGAAAGCCTGGCCGACGTGGGGAAAACCGAGGTAGGCATTGACCGCTGTGCTGCACCAGATCCGGCGAGTTTCGATACGACCATGGTCTGCGGGGGTGACCTCAACGAAGTCGGGAGTGCCACAATTTTCGAATTGCACTGCGATATCGTGCTCAAGGGTCGGTTGGTTGCCCTTCACGGTGAAATGGTAATGCGCCTGATGTTCCACCAGATAGGTGGCCAGAGCCCGTTGCGTCAGCAGGGCATCAGCGGTCACATCCCTGCCGGTGATATCGCAGCTTTCCAGCACGGGAATCACCATCCCGATTTCGTTGGTACGTTTTACGGCGTCACTGTTGGCTACGGGTAAGATGCCGACTTTTTTTGGGCATAGCAGGCTTTCGATTCATGGCCCACCACGCTCAGAATGTGGGTTTGGCAGCCGGTTTCATCGAGTGCATTTTTCATGGTCTTGCCATCAATGGCCAATGCGCTGTCTTGTAGCCCCCAGGCCTGATTCCAGAGATTGAGCGCCCGGTCCAGCGTTCCCGGTTCGACCCGCACCAGGCAATCACGAATCACAAATTCGCTGGGAACGACGTAACGTTTGTTCTCACGTCGGCAGCCAAAACGTTCACGGGCTTGCTGCCCGAGTCCGCCGGCCCAGTTCGCCATGCCCTTATACCCAGACATGCCACACAGGGTAGCGCCCGCCGCAATGCCCAGCACCACTGGCAGGCGATGGCGTCTCCCCTGAGGGCGACGCGGGTCTTTAATGTCCGAAAAACATAGGGGTAACGAGCGCATTTGCTCGGCATTCAGCATGATCTTGGGATCTCCAGTCAGTTGCAGTTGTTGGTAGTCCGGGTGTGTCAGACGGGCACGGGTGTCGTGGTACAGGGGGCGAATAAAAACCCGTTTGGGGGCATCGGCAGTATCGCTGTAACCTTGGTGGGTGCGTCGATAGCCTTGAGTCAATCCCAGCTCCATCCAGTTGGCGGCCCGGTATACACCCCCATAAAAACGACGGGGATCGACAAAAGTTTCCAGCAGGAACAAGGGATGCCCGAAGCGGGCCTGCCAGTCATCAGTGATGCGGCGTTCGACCAGTGACAAGACTCGCGACCCAACATTGGGGCGATGCCAGTCAGGCAGAATCAGAAAGCGACTGTTGTTGGCGATCAGGTTGAGCCGCCCGTACTGGGAACGGAAGTCCCAGCCGATCCAGCGATCGCGTACACCGCATTTTAAGCGGCCCCGGACATGCTGATCTGTGCCACCAACTGATCCTGCCAAGTGGCGACGTACCACAGCGTCTCGCCGATCTTGGGTAGCGCACCCAGATAATGATGCTCCGCCATCAGGGACTGATAGCGGGCTTCCTCGCTGTGTTCGACCGGGCGAACCCGGATCTCCGCGAGGCTTTGGCTGAACGTTTTTATCGATTTCATCCGGCGAGTTATACCGGGAATCTGGACTGGAGTCCAGCTTTTGGGGTTACTGGGTTGGTTTACATTCGATTTGTTGGCTGCACAAATCTACCGTGGGGCTTTGTTGACATAATGCTCAACAACCCGCCACAGGCGCGTATCATGTTCCCCCACCAGGTCGGCCACCGTCTTGACCGGCATGTGCTTTATCAGGGTCATGAGCAACCCCTCAAACAAGAGGGTGAAGTGTGACCTGTCTCTTATACACATCTGACGC
>NZ_JACKYY010000070.1:0-7914 GCF_015100075.1 Acidithiobacillus sp. HP-11 | reverse complement strand
GGATTGGGATTTATGCTCCAGAGAAAGTCCTGCAGCTTTTTGCAGGGGTGAAATTTATCGATGGCATACCGGCTAACCTCACCCTGCCGGATGATCAACAGACCGCCGCCTGATCTATGTCAGAAAATGCTCATACACCAGATTTGACTATAGCTCCGCCCATGGCGATGCCGTGCGTCTTTATCTGCAGGAAATAGGACGTGCCCCGCTGTTGACTGCTGAACAGGAAGTCACCCTTGGCCGCCGGGTCAAAGCTGTGGATATGGCGGCGCGTAACGCCATGACTGAAAGCAATTTACGTCTGGTAGTCAATTTGGCCCGATGCTATCTCCACCGGGGGCTTCCCCTGTTCGATTTGATTGAAGAAGGGAATCTGGGCCTGATTCATGCCGTCGAAAAATTTGATCCGGACAAAGGATTCTGTTTTTCGACTTCCAGTATGCGAAAGGGCCGGACCACGTGGAATGGAATGCTGGCGTCCGATAGGGAAAAGGCGCAGGCCAGCAGACAAACGCCTGTCCGGCTACCGACAAGATCCCACTCTGTAATTTCAGAAAAGCTTTGAAGGGCATCAATGGCGGGTGCATTGAGACCATAGCCCGGTCTTTCAATAATGAGGTCATGTCCCACATCAATGACACCATCTGCAGCGACCTGGATAGCGACTGGGTTTTGATCTGGAGGAGGAGCAAAACGTGTCGCAACCACAACGGGGTAATTTGTAGCCACATCGCGAACGCTTTCCACCAAATCAAGATCTGGAGAAAACCCATATTGCAGATCGATGATTAATAATCCCCTGGTTTCAGCCATCAACCTATCCTAATAAAGTCTAATAGTTTCAAAAAATGAATAAGACAAATAACTTTCTAGATGTTTTTTTCGAAAGTTACGGCGACCAGGTCGAACGAAATCCTACCATTCAGATGTCATCTTTGTGCATCACACGTTAGTAATATTTCCCAGCTTTTCTGAGAGATATTTACTCTACGCATCGCCATTTTGTCTACTTACCATCCATTGCGGATAGAGAGGCGCAGGGACAGTCAATGCGGATAGAATTTTCACGTCTTCCTCGCTTAGCTTAACCTGAATAGCGCCCAGGTTATCCCTTAATTGCTCCATTCTTTTTGCACCGATAATAACGGAGCTGACGCCAGTCTGGGCAAGAAGCCAAGCAATGGACACCTGAGGGATGGTTGCACCAATATTTCTAGCGATAGCCTCAGCAGCCTCCACAGCATCATATCCATGGACCTGGTCGATGGGCGGGAAATCAAAGTCTTTCCGCCTTGCTTCGGCAGGTGCGGTGACATTACGACGGTATTTACCCGTGAGAAAGCCGCCGGATAGCGGTGACCAGGGAAGAACCCCAAGACCCAACTCGCGACAAAGAGGAAGTAGTTCGTGTTCCAGATCCCGACCAACTAAAGAGTAGTACGCTTGCAATGAAGAAAAACCTGTCCACTGGCCGACATCCGCTAACGCTTGCGCGCGCGCGATATGTCGAACCGGCCAATTGGAACAACCCACATACAGCACTTTGCCGCTGCGCACCAAATCATCCAGGGCGCGCAGCGTTTCGTCCATGGGTGTGTGGCTATCCCAGCCATGGACTTGGTAAAGATCGATATGGTCTGTCCCGAGACGACGCAGACTGGCATGGCAAGCGGTCATGATATGCTTGCGAGAAAGACCAGATCCGTTAGGGTCTACATCACTCATGATGCCGCGTACTTTGGTAGCTATAACTGTAGAATCCCGATGTATCCCATTATTTTTCATGGCGATCCCAAGGATTTCTTCGGACTCTCCACGGGAATAAACATCAGCCGTATCGAAGAAATTAATTCCCGACTCCCATGCATGACGCACCATCTCGTCGGCTTCCGACTGACCAACTGTCGCGATATTGTAAAACTTGGAGCCGAATGTCATGGTTCCTAAGCAAAGAGAAGACACCTTTAAACCGGTTCGACCAAGTTGACGATATTCCATCAATTCACCTCGCGAATGAAAATCCGATAATTTTGGGCTTGTCAGTGAGAATAGTACCCCATCAATCCCTTCATTTTACCACAACATCTCTGCTTTTGCGTGGCGCGCATAGCTCCTGACGATGTGGATAACGTTTTGAATTCAATTTATACAAGGGCTTGATTAGAGAAGAATGGTTGCCAAATTTGAGCACGTCAAAGGCGAGATGCGGCAATCTGTCCGTTTGATGCGCATGGGTTGAATTGAAGCGATTGTTGTGATGACAGAGTATGGTTAAGTTGTAACCAGGTTCAATCCAAGGAGAATCATTCATGACCAATTCAACGGACTACGTGCCCCCTAAGATTTGGGTCTGGAACAAGACTGAAGCAGCTAGTGCTGTCACGCTTCTCAACCGTCCTGTTTCAGGACCAACCCACGATAAAAAACTCCCCGTCGGTCATCACCCATTGCAACTGTACTCTCTGGCGACGCCCAATGGCCAAAAAGTGACAATTCTGCTTGAAGAGTTGTTAGCACAGGGTCATGCTGGTGCAGAATACGACGCGTGGCTAATCCGGATCCGTGACGGGGATCAATTTGGAAGTGGTTTTGTAGCGGTGAATCCAAACTCCAAGATCCCAGCTCTCGTAGATCAAGGTGGTCCACAGCCTATTCGGGTTTTTGAGTCTGGTGCGATCATGCTGTATTTAGCCCAGAAATTTGCGGCGTTCCTGCCTACCGATCCAAGTAGGCGCGCCGAGTGCCTATCATGGCTATTCTGGCAGATGGGAAGCGCCCCTTACCTGGGTGGCGGATTCGGTCATTTCTACGCCTATGCCCCCGAAAAGATTGAATATGCAATCAATCGGTTTGCTATGGAAGCCAAGCGACAACTTGACGTGCTCGATAAACGGCTCTCGGAAAATGAATATATCGTAGGTAGCGAATATACGATTGCTGATATGGCCATCTGGCCCTGGTATGGTGGTTTGGTTAAAGGCTGGCTGTACGATGCTGCGGAGTTTCTTTCGGTGGAGGGCTACCCGAATGTTCGGCGCTGGGCAGACAATATCTACGCCCGTCCTGAGGTACAACGCGGAATCAAAGTGAACCGCATCGTTGGCGAACTTCCCAGCCAGTTGCATGAACGCCATGATGCGCGTGACTTTGATCTACGCACACAAGATAAGCTCGTAAATGCCAAGCCGTAATCAAAGGCTTCACATACTGAAGCAGACTTCGTTCCTTTGAGAGCCGTTCTACTGCTGAACGACCGCTGTCCTGCTGTCGCCCAAAAAGACTCAACGACGGCAGGGCAGCGGAAGCGGTCGTCCGGTGGACTGACCATCACGTTCTCAAAACTCGGTACTATGGCTGTTGCCTCAGATTTTGAAGAAGCTCCTTTCAAATAAATCATATAAATTTTTGTTTTTCAATTAGTTGCAGAAATAAAGCTGGCTCAGCATGACTACAGAGATATACGATAGGGCTAGACTTGAAACCAGAGTCGCCCAGTTATAGCGCAGAGAGATGCCTTGGCTAAGATTCATCTGCAACTATCCTTGGCGCTGAGTTATGAAGTGAATGCGCCCGGAAGCGATTTCATTTTCAACAGTGGCGCCCCAGTGGTCTTGCGCTCTGCGAACAGGGACCAGAATTTACCGTGGAAGCTGCTGGGAGTAAACTCAGCGCGTATTGATATGGGTGGAAGAGATGTCGAGGTAGATGAATCTCTGGGCCTTAATTGCACTTGGTACGCCGATATTCTGATGACCCTGACAGCCAATTAAGAATGCGCATACGTGGCTGCAAATTGGTTCGCATCCCACTCCGCACTCTGCAGATACTGAATTTTCCGTCATGCCCAGATAATTGAGTCCAGAAAGAGATGTTGCGCATCATTAGGGCAAAGATCTAGGGTTTCTTTGCATCCAATCCCGGCAGGTTCTCGCCGAAGTAGCCACCCAGTAGACCTACTCCTGCACCAATGAACACTTCTATCGTCCGCATGGCGGCATTTATCCATGGATTCGCTGCGTTCAAATGGGAAAAGATCACAATGATCAAAAGGGCTGAGACGACCTGTCTGCCCCGATCTGCCAATCCGAGCGCCTGACTGATGAGCATAGCCAAAACGATGATCAGTGCCAGATCCCACATATGGGGTGGAAACCAGAACAGATACACCAAGGCCACTGCCACTCCCAGGAAAGTGGACCCCATGGTAGAAAAGAAGCTTTCACGGGTGGCCGCGCGATTATCTTTATACACACTTAACACGGTAGCTGCCGCCCACAAGGCCCCCACTACGGCAACACCGCCATGAATGGGGCCAATCATGTCAAACTCGTATCCCAGCAGGTAGGCCGTGATTACCAGAATCGTCACGTAGACACTCCGAACATAAGCATCCCAATGATCCAGACGCTGTTCAGTCTCAAGGACTTTGCGGCGGATAAATTCAGATAACATGTTGTCACGCTCCGATTTGACGGTGGGATAAGCACATTTTCAGCTACCAGCAGATTCCGGATCTCTTCCTGACCAACGGGGGCGATGAAGTTTGTCTTAGGTATAGGCTATCCCGAACACAGTCAACCAGTCTGACATGCGTGGGTTGGTTACCGCAAGGCAAAGGCAGTTGATTCATCGGGGACCTGCCTCGCCATAACAAGCGGAACAAGTAAGGATTTTGTTCGGTGGGCAAGATTTCCAGCACCCGTGAGCTGATGCCGCATAAAAGCTATCAGGGGGACCATGTGATCGATGCGGCTACGGTTTGGGTGTTGTCTCTGGTGTATACCGCCGGCCAGTGGCCGCCAGTGAAGCAAAAATACGAAGTGCGGATGCTGCATTTCCGCATGCGCCTGTTACGAAGTGGATAAGCCGGACTATATCTCGAGACTCGGTGGGGTTTTCAATCAGACCTTATGATTAGTCAATTTTCATCAGGGAGCAGCGTCAACAAGGTTGTTTGACCAAAGAATAGATGAAAGTTGTAATTAATAATGTTTTACAAAATGTTAGGAAGTAAACTTCATGGTGTGCAGATAAAAATTCAGAGTCCCGCATGGGAGGATGGCTGAAAATAAATTTGTCGTGGGCAAAGGGATTATTGTGGAGCATAATGGTCAAGTATATAAACAATTAATAATATTCATTCGCAATATCTGGCCCTTCGGCCAAGGAGATTATGGTTTTCAATGCCCGCATTGCGGACACGATCAAACCCACTGGGTAGTACCTTGCAAGGTCTATCCGTGTAATCTCTGCCGACGCCAGACCGCTGTGAATGCTGGCACATTCTTTTTATCGCGCAAGCCCTCAAACTCGCACATTACGGGCCATGTATTTCAGACTCATTTCTATTGGACAAGGCTGCTGCTTGACACTCGCAGGGAGGCGATATAGCCCCCTACGGGGAGCGTGATCGAGATAGACATTCTGGTATCTGACGCCGTTCGTGCCCTTCGCGCGGTTGGCAAGACCCGGGATGCGCAAATCATCTTTGGTGGGGCACAACACTCCCTCAGGCATTATAGTGGATTACTCTCTGGAAAAGGTAGCGGTCAGCGCGCCAAAAGCGCGTTTACAGGCGGTTGCCGCACCAGAATAAAATGCCAAGACTAGGACTGACTAACGGAGCGGCGCGCATTATGGAGACAAGCAATAACAGCGAAGCGGTGCAAGTGGTGATGGCCTACCATGAACGGACCAAGCATCACCTGAATCGCTATGCCGCCGGGCCGGAAGCGCTTGATTGGGATACACAACCCAACCCATTCCGCACGTTCACCGGAAGCCCACGGCGCGTCTTGCCATTGTTGACGGACGAAACTGCCGTCACTTTCGCCGGGTTGCCTGCCGCTACGTTCCAACCCTTCACTCTGCAGACGGTCGCGCAGTTTTTGGAGCTCTCACTCGGGCTGGCGGCCTGGAAGGAATACGGCCCTAATCGCTGGGCGTTGCGTTGCAATCCATCCAGCGGCAACCTGCATCCCACCGAGGCCTATGTTCTCGCCTTCGGGGTGCAAGGCATCAGTGATGGACTCTACCACTATTTGAGCCTGGATCATCTGTTAGAACAACGCTGGTATCCTGATGCCGGACAGCCCGGCGCAGGATTGTATATCGGGCTGAGTTCCATAGCGTGGCGCGAAGCATGGAAATACGGCGAACGGGCACTACGCTATTGTCAACTGGATATTGGTCATGCGCTGGGTGCCCTGCGCTACGCTGCTGGCACCCTGGGTTGGCACCTTCGCCTGCGCGGGGATGTGGATGATGCCCGATTGCGCAGCCTCCTGGGCCTGGACCGTTCCAGTGATTTCGCGCAAGCCGAGGGCGAGGATGCAGAGCTACTGCTGGAAATCCTCCCAGCCGATACCATGTCCTCCGCCATCGCTAGACCCGCTGCGCTGCCGGGGCAATGGCGAGGTCAGGCCAACTGCCTAGATCCCCACCCCCTGTACCGGTGGCCGGTCATTGCCGAAACGACCATTGCCAGCAGGATGCCGGTATTCACTCCCGACCCACTTCCGCCTGATCCCTGGCCAGCACGCAAAAAATCGGGGCATACTGCCGCCAGCACCCTGATCCGCCGTCGGCGCAGCGCCCAGCGCTTCGACCCGAAGACGGTCATGGCGACTGATGATTTCTTTACCCTCCTGGATGCGTTGCTGCCCCGTTCCGATCTGCCATGGGATGCCTGGCCCTTTACCCCGCACATCCATCCAATACTTTTTGTGCATCGCGTCGAAGGACTGAACAGCGGCCTCTACGCTCTGCCGCGCACCGGGGAGGGCGAACAATTGCTACGCATGACCCTCCATCCCGACTTCTCCTGGGAAACCGTGGCTGATGCACCCGTACACCTGCCCCTGTGGCGACTCTATAGTGGCGACGTGCGCAGTATCGCCCGGACCCTGTCTTGTCATCAGGCCATTGCCGCCGATAGCTGCTTTGCGGTGGCCTTTCTGGCGGAGTATGCCGACTCCCTGAAGAGCGGTGCCTGGCATTATCGTTTGCTCTACCAGGAAGCCGGGCTGCTGGGCCAGATATTGTATCTGGAAGCCGAATCCCTGGGTCTGAACGGCACCGGCATCGGCTGTTTTTTTGATGATGCCGTGCATGAAAAATTGGGGATCAGGAATAACCGTCTGCAATCCCTCTATCATTTCACCGTGGGTCATGCTCTGACGGACACGCGAATCAGCACACTCCCGCCCTATACCCAAAGGGAACTGGGCACTCACACTGGAGTGAGCTATTACGGCGGCAGTTCGTTGACTTAGCCCAAACTCTCCGTAATCAGCACATCGGCGGGAATTCCCAGGCTTTTATGTAATCTACGGATCATAGGCAGTGTCAACGGGCGCTTGCGATTCAGGACTTCGTATACCCGGTTCCTCCTACCGATGATCGGCTCCAGATCTTTAACAGACAGATTGCTCTGTTCCATTCGGAATTTGATGGCTTCCACTGGATCGGGCGCAATGATGGATACATGCTTGGCCTCGTAAGCCTGCACTAGCGTGGCCAGGATATCTAGGCGATCCCCCTCCGGCGTGCCCAGATCAGGGTCGGAATCCATCAAGGTGGATATTTCCTTGAGGGTGACAGCGTAGTCTGCTTCGGTATGAATGGGGCGAATGTCCATGTTTCCCTCCTTTCCTGATCAGGATATGTCAACGGTATCCGCGTCCACTGCGTCATGAGCTATAGTCAAATCTGGTGTATGAGCATTTTCTGACATAGATCAGGCGGCGGTCTGTTGATCATCCGGCAGGGTGAGGTTAGCCGGTAAGCCATCGATAAATTTCACCCCTGCAAAAAGCTGCAGGACTTTCTCTGGAGCATAAATCCCAATCCAGCGTTTTTCAGCCTGCTGCAGCATCTTGAAACCTGTCTCTTATACACATCTCCGAGTCAACG
>NZ_JACKYY010000069.1:0-8266 GCF_015100075.1 Acidithiobacillus sp. HP-11 | reverse complement strand
GGTTTCAACAGTCTGCTCCAGTCCGCCAAATCCAGGGCACGGGGCTATCGCACCCACAAGAATTTTATTAACATGGCTTACCTCGTACTGGGTAAGCTGGATCTCAAGCTACCCACTTAAAACAGCGAGGAACCATATTGCGCCACTATCCACATGTTACATTTGCTGATGATCCTAATATGTATGATACAGCTGTCATGGGAATTCTTCTGCAAGGAATGATACTATCAAGAGAATGCGATTAGATCGCTTGATTACCATAAACTATAAAGAAAAAATTCATACTAAATGGCATTACATTTAAAACAATAATCAATTATACAGAAGGTATTTGTCTGAATAAATTAGTCACATGGCCGGATTTGTTAACCCGGCCAAGATTTCGGCAAACTACTTATTTCAGCTACTCATGCTTTCCGCTTGCTTGCTTATACTCAAATCTTTGGCCAGTACCATATACATGGCTGGTACCACGAACAGCGAGAATAGCGCGCCAATGCCCAAGCCGGTAAAAATCACCAGCCCCATCTGGAAACGACTAACTGAACCAGGTCCATTTACGAGAAGTAAGGGTAATACCCCGAGTACCATAGCACCGGTGGTCATTAGAATCGGACGCAGACGAATACTCGAGGCCTTTTCCACGGCTGCGCGTTTGTTCAATCCTTCGTGGCGCTGAATTTCATTGGCAAACTGCACAATCAGAATACCCTGCTTGGCAATCAAACCGATCAGGGTGATCAGCCCCACCTCCGTGTAAATATTGATCGAAGCGAGCCCCAGACTGATAAATATAAGCGCTCCACTGATAGACATGGGTACGGTAATCAAAACGATCAAGGGATCCCGGAAGCTTTCAAATTGGGCTGCCAACAGCAGGTAAATCAAGATGATAGCCAAGGCAAAGGTGGTTAACAATCCACTTTTTTCCTGCATGTATTCGCGCGACTGACTGGCATAATTGACCGAAAAGTCTTTAGGCATGATTTTTTCGGCCGTAGTCCGGAAGAAATTCAGAGATTGCCCCATGGTTACACCCGGTTTGGGAACCGCCTGAAGTGTGGTCGAGTTGAGCTGTTGGAACTGCGGCAGGAACTGCGGTTCTACCTTGGTTTCAACAGAAACGACCGTGGACAAGGGAACCATTTTACCTTTTGCCGTAGCAATGTAATAGTTTTTAAGAGCCTCCGTATCCAGGCGGTACTTGTCCGGGACCTGGGGGATGACCTTATAACTGCGTCCCTGCATATCAAAGCGGTTCACATAATTACCACTAAGAAATGGTTGAAGATCATCAGCTATCTCTGACATTGTCAGTCCTAGATTGGCAGCAATATTGCGATGAATCTTCAAGACAACTTCTGGGTTGTCAATTCGCAAATCCTTGGTCACATAGAGGAAAAGACCACTTTTATAAGCTTTAGCAATTAACCTATCTGCCACGTGATCGATTTTGTCGTAGCTGCCGGGGCTTTGCAGAACAAATTGTACAGGCAGACCGCCCGCAGAACCTGGTAAAGGTGGCGGCAGGAAAGAGGCCACTTGCAGGCCAGGCACACTTTGCAATTGTTTCTGCAATTTAGCCTGTATCTGCATAGCCGAGACCGAGCGATCAGACCAATTAGTCAATCGCATCCCCGCAAAGAGGCTGTTACTACCTCCTCCACTTCCGACGGAAATTCCAGTGACCATGAAGGTCGCCTTCGTTTCCGGATACTTATTGAAAACCTTCAGGATCTGTTTGCCGTAATGAGCCAACCGGTCCGGGGTAATCGTTGGACCACCAGTGCCAGCATTGAAAATAATACCCTGATCTTCCTGTGGTGCCAGTTCCGATTTGGAGGTGGTGAATAAAAAATAAATACTTCCAAAGACTACAACAGCAAAAAGCATGGTTACCGGTACTAAATTCAAACTTCCGTGAAGAATACGATCATAAAAACCTTGCAACCCGGCGAAGCGATGTTCGATAAAATGTTCAAAGCCGTGTTCCTTGGTGGGTTTCAAGACCTTGCTGGAGAGCATCGGCGACAGCGTCAAAGCCACAATCATGGAGATCAGCACCGCTGCTACCAGGGTAAAGGCAAATTCTCCAAACAGACTGCCGGTCAGTCCACCCATAAAGCCAATCGGCGCAAACACCGCAATCAAGGTGGTGGACATAACGATAATGGGACCACCCAGTTCGCGCCCGGTCAATAAGGCGGCATCAAAGGGGCTTTTACCTTCATCAATATGGCGATGCACGTTTTCCACAACGATAATGGCATCATCCACCACCAGTCCAATGGCCAGCACCACTGCCAGCAGAGTCAGCAGATTGATGGTGAAGCCCATGGACCACATGATCAGGCCCGCGCCAACAATGGACAGGGGAATGGCCACCGCCGGAATAACCACCGCCCGGAATGAGCCGAGGAAGAGGAAGATAACTAGTACGACCACTGCCAGAGTGATACCAATGGTCATCACTACTTCATCAATAGAGGCCTTGATGAAAGTGCTGGCGTCATAAGGAATTTCTTCGTGCATTCCTGGTGGCAAACTCTTTTTGAGTTTTGCCAGAGCGCTTTTAACGCCTGCGGCTACATCTAAAGAGTTGGCAGAGGGAGATTCCTGTATACCTATGAATGCTCCCGGTTTACCATCAAAAAATGCTTGTGAATCATAGTCTTGTGCACCCAATTCGACATGGGCAACATCTTTCAGGCGAATCAGGGTGTTGCCCGACTGTTTGATGACTAAATTGCGAAACTCGTTGACATTGTGCAATCCCGTGGTAGCAACAATTGTATTTTGTACAGTTTTACCCCGGGTTTGACCAACTGCCGAGATGAAATCATTCGCCGTCAATGCCGTGGAAACCTGAGCAGCCGTGACGTTCAGCGCCGCCATTTTCTGCGGATTCAGCCAGACGCGCATGGCATAGGTGTTACCATTGCCGGCACCTGCTGGCAGAATTTGAGCTTCTCCTACTCCATGTACGGAGGCGAGGCGAGGTTGAGCGACACGCAGTAAATAGTCGGTAATTTGTTGCTGACTGAGCTGCTTACCGTAAAAAGCGATATACATCAAATCAGTGGTGTCGCCCACCGTAACGTTGATGACGGGTAACTGGCTTCCTGTTGGAAGGTCGTCTGTAATCTGTTGGACTTTGGACTGAATATTGGCTACCGCAGCACTGGGACTGTAATTCAACTTCATGTACACCGTGATGGTAGATTTCCCCTCCGCACTATTGGAGGTCATGTAGTTGATATCCGGGGCACTGGCAATAACCTTTTCGAGGCGGGCAGTAATGAAGCCCTGCACAGTACTGGGATTGGCACCGGGGTAAGCCGTGGTGACTGTCACTACCGTATTGACCAGTGCCGGATACTCACGGACGGTCATCATGGTGTATGCATGAAGACCCAGCAGGAAAATCACCAGACTCAACGCCGTGGCGAGTACCGGGCGACGAACAAAAATATCGGTAAATTTCATGAGCTAGCCTTACGCGTCGTGACTGATGGTGACAAGGCTGCCGTTGACCAGTTTGACCTGACCGGCAGTAACCACCATGTCGCCTTGCTTCAATCCAGAGAGTATTGCCACCATGCCGTCGCGCTGCTTGCCCGGTTTGATGACCTGCTGCACGGCCACTTCCTGGCTTTTGCCATCCTTTTTCTCTTTGTGAATTACGTATACATAGTCACCAAACGTGTTATAGGAGATGGCAGATACTGGAATGACCAGGACTTTTTCAGTGGTATCGCGCACCACCGTCAATTCCCCGAAAAGTCCCGGCCGGAGCTGATTTTTGGGGTTATCGATAGTGGCTTGCACGTCAATTTGGCGAGTGCTGTTATTGACAGCAGAACCCAGAGCGGTCACTTTTCCTGAAAAGGTCTGTCCGGGTAGAGCATCGGTTTGAATCTGCACAGGGGTTCCGATCTGGATATTCTGGAGGTCACTTTGCGGCAACGTGAAGTTGGCATATAGCGGACTCCAGGACTGCAGATCCACTATTTTGGTGCCGGGAGTCAGATACTGACCCATATTTACCTGGCGGATGCCGAGATAACCACTGAAAGGGGCGCGAATCGCCAATTTATTCAAAGTTGCTCGAATATCCTTAATGGCAGCAACATCTGTCTGATAGGTGGCTTGATCAGAATCCAGCTGGGACTGGCTTACCGCTCTGGTCGCCATCAGTTTCCGATCCCGATGTAAATTAATGGCAGCCAGTCGCAGTTGCGCCTGGTCACTGGCCAATTCGGCCAATTGATTGGAATCATCAATCTGTACCAGCGGCGTACCCGCCTGCACATATTGGCCAGAGTGAAAATGAATGGCGGTCACATTGCCAGCAATCTGGGGTGTAACATCTACACCCTGAACGGCCGCCAGCGAGGCGACGGCGCGCAGTTGGGGATGCCAATGGACAATTTTTGCTTTCGCAGCGCTCACTGTATCCACTGGCTTGGGCATGTGCGCCATAGCCTCGGCGATTTTGTTGTTGACGAAGGCTTTAAAACCAAATATTCCGCCAAAAACAATCAGCAGGCCAATGATGACAATCACAAATGCTTTTTTCATATTTCAGTCTCCGCAGAGGACGGCTGCGATCAGTACAGTATCTTTCATCAGGCTGGCTTGGTTGTCGCCAGTTTCACGCCGGGTTTATTCCACCAACCACCGCCCATCGCAACGAGCAGCGAAGCGGTATCTTGATAACGCTGGGATTGAGCCTTGATCTCGGCAATTTTGGCGGTGCTATATTGTACCTCAGCGGTTAACAGGGTCAGATAATCACTGGCACCGGCACGATAACTCGCTTCTGCCAGTTTGAGTGCCTCCCGGGAAGCTGACAGCGCTTCACGCTGGGCGGCAAGCGTTTGCGCATCGTGTTCAACTGCCCGTAAGTCATTGGCAACTTGATCAAAAGCACTCAAAACCGTGCTTCGATAATTGGCATAGTCATCGTCATAGGCTGCATGGGCCTCTGCTTTCTGAGCCTCCAGTTTACCCCCTTCAAACAAAGGTTGGGACATGGAGCCTACTAGGCTCCAAATACTGCTTACGGGGTCAAAAAATATTCCAGGGTTGCTCGCCGCATCTCCAAAAGATGCTGTCAACTCAACTGTCGGATAGAACGCGGCACGCGCCTCACCAATTTGCGCATTGGCGGCTTTCATCTGCGAAAGGGCGGCACGAATATCGGGTCTTTGTTTGAGCAATTCTGAAGGGATGCTGATAGGCAGTTTTTCAGGAAGCTTTAAGGCGGTTAACGTAAAATGATAACGTTTTGCGTTGGCAGGGAAGTCACCAACCAATATAGCAAGCTCATGCCGGTATACAGCGAGATCTTGTTCTAAGGGGGGGAGAGTGGCTAATTCACTCGCCAGCTGACTTTTTTGAGTCATTACGCTGCTGTAATCAATCGCCCCTGCATGATATTGATTCTCGGTTAGGTTTAATAACTTCTTTTCCCTACCAATGATTGCCTGCGTCGCATGAATCTCACCGATCGTTGCCGCTGCTTCTACCGCTGTGGTGACAATATCGCCTGTCATGGTCAATCTTGCCTCTTCCAACTCCCATTGCTGATAATGAACAAGCTCTTCGCTGTTGCGGTATACCAATCTGTTGACACCAAAGATATCCGGGTAGTAAGACACGCCTACAGAACTGTTGATTAGTGAATAGTGAATCCCGCCATTACCTCCAAATGGCGCCGAAGTTGATTTTACTCTTTCCGATTCTAAACTACCGCTAACCTGTGGATAGAAAATACTCGCATTAGCTTTGGCTGTGGCTTGCGCTTCAAGAAGTTGTGCCTGTGCAGCCGCAATAGTTGGACTATTCGTAAGGCCAACCGCAATGAGCGCATCTAGGGCTTTGGAGTGGAACAGTTTCCACCACTCTTCATGAAGTTCGGTGCCATATTGGATTTCCTGGGCTTTCCCGGCCATGCCTCCAGGCGCGACCGTTTTTTTCGGGGATTTGCCCGCTGTGTAAGCCATTTTGTCTGAAGGCACTGGAGGCACTCGCAGTTTGGGCTCAAAACTGCAACCAATCAAACTACTACCAACGACAAAGGCTATTAGAACCTTCGTGGTTCTGGGAATTGACAGTTGTAAAATGCTAGCCCCCAAAAAATATAACCGACCGGTCGGTATTGTGAAAGATAGCTAGCCAATTGTCAAACCCCCAACCCCCCCGGGTTTTTTCGCTACCGAGATTCTTGGGATCCACGATCACGGTTGTTAATCAGCGTCATCTTTTGCCATATGTCAGCATCATGCATTTACCATGCGACTTTGTTAAAAATGAACATTTAACCACTTGATAGATTGACATATTTTGTGGAATACATGTCAGGTCAAGGGCAAACCATTTTGACGCTGTTTTCTGCTAAAAACTGATAAATCTTAAGCGCTGCTTAACAGCGAAACAAATTTTCTTTAGTTTTCAACGTAGTGGACCTCTCTATCGCAATTCGGGCATAGCGCAACCGCGTTGGTCACAGTGTCGGAGCCATTATCGGCAAGCTGGCGAACGCGATGCAGTTCGAGGAATGCTAGCCCGTCTGAGCCATTGAAAGGGGCCGGTTAGCCGCAAGATTCGTACTTGTCATTGCATGGCTCAACCCAATCACTACGGCACTCACCTGGTCTGTAGCTGATCTACTCCAAGGGGGCTTTCAATGCGTAACATACGGCCCAAGAACTGCAATAGAGGAGCATGAGACTCGCAGCCCATATTTTGAGAAAAACTCTATGTTCTGACTTCCCCACTTTTCCTCGCCGCCTAATAAACTGGAACCAAAGCATACCCCTTTTCTTGGTAGGCGATGGTAGAGATGAATCCACTTTCCACAGGCGTTACGCTCGGAATCAGCATGCTCGGAGATACGTCCATACCGTGTAGCGCCACGCCACAAGCCTGAAACTGGATGCCTTTGTGGCTGAGCTTCAGGATTTCTCCCTGAATCCCCGCGATATCCCTTTCTTCTGTGTAAGGTATGCCCCGACGATCTTTGGTCAGAAATGCGACATCTGGACCGATAAAGACCACGATGAAGTGCGGCGTCACCTTTTGTTGCAGAAGTTGCTTGCGGGTCAAACCGATGACTCTGACCAGGTGATCCACAGCCGCCGGGTTACGCATATTCACCAAAAACACGGCCTTTGCATCATGTAAGCCCGATAGGGCCGGAGTGTCATTGAGCTTTCCAGCCTGGGCATTGGTGAACAGACAGCCAAGTGACAGAAACAGAAAGGCCAGAATAAAACGTTGCATGGGAATATCCTCCTGAATGAGCAGGCTACTGAACGACAGCCCCGGGATGTTTTTGAATCTGTGCCACGTAAGCCGGATTCATTTCCTGCTTGGAGAAAAAAGCCTTCCAAGTGGTGATCGGCAATAATTGTGTTGGCGGCGGAGCAAAAACCAAGTCTTGATGGCGGACCAGTACGTGACAGGCGATACAGCTGCCTACTTTGCCATAAGCCAGGACTTTACCGGTGGGATCATAGGCAGCCATGATCCAGTTGCGGTCTGAAGGATCATATTTAGCCGCCTTCAGCATGGCGGTAACGCCAACTAACTGCTTGTGGGCATTGTAATTCTCTTTGACCACCAGGCTTCCGTTACTATAGCGGGTCACTTTCAGTATCCCACCGGCTTTTTTTATAGTGGATATTGCCAAAGTGTTGGCCAGGTCCACAGTGTAAGGATCAACCGTCCGAGATCCCAGCTGAAAGGGTGTACTTCCGGGCATGATGGCGTGCGTTTTTTGCAAAATTTGCACTTCTTTCCACAGAGCTTCAGGGCTGGGTCCGGCTGTATACGCCCAAGCTATGGAAGAAAAACAACTGGTTATGGTGAGCAGCATAACAACATTCAGTTTTGACATAACCCGACTCCTGACCGTACCCCAAAGCCTTCATGACGACCACCATGACGAGGACAGTTTGCATTGAACGTAACGTATGCAGGGGATTATAGCTTATATTGGCTGCATAGCTGGGAATTGATGGCTACGTACCAGTAGTGTTTATTGGACCCACTCCAGAAAGCGCTATAATCACCTGTGAGTTTCTTGTGCGGATGATTTTCTTCAGGAGGTTTCTAAAAATGTCTGTGAATGAAGGGGGTTCCTCGCTGTTTTAAGTGGGTAGCTTGAGATCCAGCTTACCCAGTACGAGGTAAGCCATGTTAATAAAATTCTTGTGGGTGCGATAGCCCCGTGCCCTGGATTTGGCGGACTGGAGCAGAC
>NZ_JACKYY010000065.1:0-11330 GCF_015100075.1 Acidithiobacillus sp. HP-11 | reverse complement strand
CTGTTGATCATCCGGGGTGAAATTTATCGATGGCATACCGGCTAACCTAACCCTGCCGGATGATCAACAGACCGCCGCCTGATCTATGTCAGAAAATGCTCATACACCAGATTTGACTATAGCTCCCAGCCGGCCGGACAATACAGCGCCATTGGCATCCAACCCGAGGATTTTATCCCCATAATTCGCCATCAAGCCCAAAAGCCATATTCTGAGATCAGCCGCTTTCGCTGTGGCGCCTTTGCTGTCTAAAAACACCCGGCGAGAGCATGGAAATAACATCCGTGTCGAGCAAAAAACCCATCACAACTCTACGGGGCGTGACGGCTGCGGGTTGCGCCCAATGGGCGAATCACCCGGAAAAGTTTTGAGGTAGTGCACAAGCCCAGGCGGTTTTGATTGCATTGACTGACGAATCGCTTCTGCAACATCCACGGAGACCAATGCGGCAACCGGTTTACCGTGTCGGGTAATGGTGACCACCTCGCCATTCATGGCTTCATTTACCATGCTGGAAAATTTGGCCTTGGCGTCTTTGAGATTGATCGTCAACATGATGAAGCCCTCTTGACATAAAAGTAGTCACCGGTGGTCACCATAGGTCAGCGATTCAAAAACTTCAAGCCAAGGCCTTGTCCAAGCGGCGGGCCACTTTCCGGCGTATAAGTGATACTCCTGCTACTTTTTAGGCGCGTCCCGGGCATCGCTGGCAGCTTGCGCCTTGATGTCATATCTATAAAATGGGTGCATTGATAGACTTTAATGGAGATATATCAAATGGCCAACGTGAACGTAAGAAATCTGCCCGATGAGGTGCATCGGGCTATCCGCATCCAAGCCGCCCATCATGGCCGCAGCACCGAGGCGGAAATCCGTGACATTCTGGAGCGGGCAGCCAAGCCGGAGGGGCGCGTGAAACTTGGCTCGTTTCTGGCCTCTATGGCTCACGAGGCGGGTGGTCTGACGGATGAAGAAGTCGCCCTCTTCGAGAACGCGCGCATCCAGTCCCCAGCCCGTGCAGCGCGCTTCGAATGATCCTGCTCGATACGAACGTGATTTCGGAAACACAGCGCCAGGAGCCTCAAGCGCGTGTCCTTGACTGGCTCGACGCGCAAGCGCTGGAAACGCTCTACCTGTCCGCGATCACGGTAGCCGAGCTGCGTGCGGGTGTCGCGCTGATGCCGGTCGGAAAGCGCCGGATCAGCCTGCATGAGAACCTGGAAAAACGCCTGCTGCCGATGTTCGCCAATCGGGTGCTGTCGTTCGATATGGCTTGCACGAAAGCCTATGCCGAGCTGCTGGCCAAGTCCCGCGCTGCCGGTTTAGCGGTCGAAACGGCCGATGCCTTCATTGCCGCCGTCGCCCTTGCCAACGGCTTTGCCGTCGCCACCCGTGACACCACCCCTTTTGAGGCTGCCGGGCTGAACGTCATCAATCCATGGGAGGCGGTACAATAAACCTGAAAACAATGGTGTATTTGGATGCCAGCTTTATTGCATCATTGTTCATAGCGGAAGATACAAGCGATGATATGGAACACTACCTACAACATCTTGGAGAAGATTTGTCCACGCCACTGTCCGGCGTATGGGTAATATTCCCGCTACTTATATTAGGCACGTCCTGGGTATCGCCCAAAGTTTTACCTTAACAAGGTGGCGCAGGTACGCGCCACACAACCATTCCCGAGAGATCGCCATTAGGCGCAACATCTCTAAGTGACGCTTTCGCCGTAGCCCTCACCGCACGATCCGCCAAAGCAGATCCTGCCATTGGGGCAGGATTTTTTCGGGGAGGTAGCGGGCACTTTGGGTGGCACCGGCGGTGCGCAAAGACTCCCGGGTTTCGGCGGCATCCGGGAGATAAATCATCTGCCGCAGCACCTGCACCAGGCTGCCGGTATCGTAAGGGTCAAAGTAGTGGGCGGCTTCGCCATACACTTCGCGATGCACCGGAATATCCGAAGCCGCTACCACGCCTCCGCAGCGCATGGCTTCCACCCCTGAAAAATCAAAACCTTCGCCCACGCTGGGGCACACCGTCACCACGGCCTGCCGGAATAACAAGCGCAGGGCTTCGGCAGGCACACTATGGAGCAAAAACAGACTGCCCTGCTCTATCCATGGCAAAAACCCCTCCAGCGCGGTCTGATAATCCCAGCCGATATGCCCGACAATTATCAGCTTCAGGTCCGGGTCCATCGTGCTGCGCAAGGCTTCCCAGGCTTCCAGCAGGCGACTGTGATTTTTTCGCGGCTCCACGGTAGAAACCATCAATACAAAACGGCTATCAGGCCCCAATGCCCGGGCATAAAAACGGGTTTTTTCTTCTTCGTTGCCAAATATCCGGGATAATTTATAGACCTTGTATTTTTCTTGTTTGCCTTTGATTTTTCCCTCAAATTCACCATGCAAATGGCGGCGGACAATACCGGGAATCCGCTCTGGCTCGGGTTCTGCCGGAAAATAATGGCTGGGCAACATGTTATGAATCGTGTGGGCCAAAGGCTCGGCTTCCGGAAACAGATTCAGCAAATCCCGGCGGGTTGCGTCCGATACACAGGCAAAATGCGCACCCGCCCGCACATTGGCAGCCATCGCCTGAAAATGGCTGGCCTGATGAAAAGCCCGGTCCGAAATCGTGTGGGGCATCAACACCGGAATGGCATCATGATAATGCACCAGCAGCGCCGTGCCCTTACTCACCCGCGCCGGGAAAGGCGTCTGAGCAATCAGCACATCCACCCCTTGAGTATTCAGACGCGGATAGCGGGACGCCAAAGAAAGCTGGGCGCGTTCAATACCCACCAAATGCATGCTGCGCCAAGGGTAAGCACAAACCCGATAATCCCCGCGCAGCACCGCCTCCCGATCAGCCGCAGGCAAACTACGCCCATATAATTCCTGCCAAACGTAGTCCCGAAAATAGCGGGTCTCAAAATGCCCCAGTGGAATTGCCCCCATCCCCATCCAGGCTTTCCCGCGCAGGCGCCAGCTTTGGATAAGATTTTCCAGCCATTCGGCGACATCCCCTTTCCAGTCCACAGCAGTGCGGCCTTTCAGGGCCACCACCACCCGCGCAAAACGATGCACCCGCTCGGCCTCACTGAGGGACTTATGCCCATAAACACCACCGCGCACGCTGCGTTTGGACATCTGCAGCAAGCCCGACAATTCCACATCGGGCAAACGAGCCAACACCCCGTAAAGCAGGCGGGTTTCCTGGGGAATCCCGTAAAAGCCATCCAGGGCGGGGCGCATTTCCATGAGAATGCGGAGGTTATTTGGTTTATGCTCC
This sequence comes from Acidithiobacillus sp. HP-11, assembly GCF_015100075.1. Classification (NCBI taxonomy): domain Bacteria; kingdom Pseudomonadati; phylum Pseudomonadota; class Acidithiobacillia; order Acidithiobacillales; family Acidithiobacillaceae; genus Acidithiobacillus; species Acidithiobacillus sp. HP-11. Next base: position 8,033 of record NZ_JACKYY010000065.1, on the reverse strand, counting down.
ATAAAATTCAACTTCCTGTTTATGATAATAAAGTTGACCTTGTCATTACCGAATCCAGCTTGGCCATTCAGGCGCAACGCTTCCACGCCATAGATTCAGCTCCGCGTCCCAGACCAGACCCTGCTCAGGCCAGAAATCCCGGCAGGCATCATTGCGGCCAGTGGCAGTAAAATGACCGAGAAGTTCATCATGCCCACCGGCCTGTATCTGGCGCACTGCTTCGGCCAGGAGGGCAGTTTCAATGCCCAGGCCAAATACCCGGCAAGACAGTACCATCTGCATGATGGCGTTGTCCTGCAACAAAGCCAGGGCAATCAGCCCATGGGGTGCAAAACGGTCTTGCGCCGAAACGGCGAGCAAAACACCCCCCGCCGCCAGCCAGTTTTGCAGTTCTGCATCGCTCCAGCGCCGGCCAGTGGTATTGAACTGATTGGTTTTATTGAGTAGCTCCAGCGCACGTGCATAGCGGGGATGCGTACTACCGGTCATAGTCTCCACCTGCAGGGTGAGCTGCAAGGACTCCAGCCAGGCCGCCCTATCCATATTCTCAGCCGCTGCATCCCGCTGTTTTTTGGCCTGAACCAGTTCGGTGCGCCGGGCAGACTCTGCCGACACATGGGCGACCTGCGTTTCCACAGCATAGAGCAGCAGATGACGCCATTGCTCCGGGTCACCGCTGAGGGTGCGCATCTGCGGGTAAGCATGGATGACTTCGGCAATTTCCAGAGGATTATCATCAATAAACAGCACATGCTCGGGTAACAGGTTGGTTTCTGCCAAAATCTGCGCAATGGCCTGAGACTTGGGTTGCCAACTGATGTGTACCGCGCAAAAATCCTCCAGACGCATGCGGCTCCCCCAGACCTTGGCAAAATTTTCGCGGGTGCGGATATCATCGTTCTTGCTGCAAATAGCCAGCAAAATTCCGCGTGCCTTGCAGGCCAGCAGGGCCTCGGCATAACCCAGGGGCCAACCTTCGGTGACCTCCAGCGGGATAATCTCATCCAGCTCCGCCAACACGCCTTTCCAGAGGGTATTATCCAGATCGGTAATAATCAGTTTGACCTGCTGATCACCCAGTAAAATCTGCAAAGCGGCCTGTACTTTTTCCAGAATCCCCAGATGGATCAGATCCCCTTGCCGACTACTGCGCATGCCTCCATGGGTAAAATGGGAAACATAGCCATCATAGGCCGTGCTATCGCCGTAATGCAGGCGCAAATCGTTCAGTTCCAGATAAAAAGCACGGTGCTGCACCGCCAGAGCCTCTTCCAATGCGTCATTCAGGTGGCGAATCAATGCATACAAGCTATTCTGACGATTACGCCCCAGCAGTCCGTTGATCCGGGGCATGGGCTCCAGAAAACCCAGGAAAAACACAGGAAGCCCATCGGGTAAAGCCGCCAGTATGCGCTGCACCTGGGTTTGCAGTTGCTGACCAGCCCGTTCCCGCAAATCGGACCAATCCACATCAGGGCGCAGATGAAACAGATCCCCATCGCCGTTTTCCGCCACCATGCTCAGCAAAGAACGCAGGGTCAGTTGTACCAGCACTCCGTCAAAATCCTCCGCAGAAAACTGCGGTACCAAATCATGGGGGCCAGAATCCATCAGAAAATGCTTTACGGGCCAGTCCCGCGCCAATGCGGTCTGAAGCAAGCCCTCCAGAAGACAGGTACCCAACAGAGCCATTCGGGGCATATCCCCTGCAGCACCCACTCCCAGCCGGGGCAGGGGGGGCCGTTGCTCATGGTTTTCCCACTGTGTCAGCAGAGCGATTCGCATCTGTCGCTCTTGATACAAACGCGCCTCTTCCGAACCTTGAAGGACGCGGATCACCTGCCGACGCCCACCCGGCGTCTTAACCCGTGGCAGATAATGTTCCCGCCCCGAAGGGTCGCTTTCCCGCCCCAGATATTTCCGGTAAACCGCTGTCAAAAATCCCAGGTCATCCAGATTCGCCAGCGCTGCATCCTCTGCGGGATCAGCCCCCCCGCGCCAACGCTGCCACCATCCTTCCTTACTGGAGTTTTTGGCAGAGGTCATAGCCTAAGCCCCCGCCGTACATACATTTCCACACCCCAATGACCACCATGATCTTCCAGACGGGTATGGATTTCCTGAATCCCGGCTTCCTGAAAAGACTGGACCAGACGGTTCAGGTTGTAGGCATTCATCTGCATATGCGGTTCTTTCAGTGGTTTCCCTCGCAGGGCATTGACCAGCAAACGGCCACCCGGTATATGGTGGCTCAAGAAAGTGAACCACGGATGTCGAGGCATGACTTGTGCGTATTTGAAATGAAAAACCGCCATTCCGCCCGGTGCCAGATGGGTCAATAACTGCTGCAAGAGGCGTTGTCCGCGTGCTTCAGGAATATGCTGAAACACAATAAAAGAAAGCATAAAGTCAAACTGTGCGCCGGCAATTCCCGAAAGCTGCTCATCGGCCAATAGCCATTGCACATTATGCAGGTTGGCCAGTTGGGCAAGGCGCCGGGCCTCGCTGAGCATCGCCGGAGCCACATCCAGCCCCGTCACCTGCCCAAAGCGCCGCGCCAAAGGCAAGGACAGCCGCCCTACCCCGCAGCCAAAATCCAGCGCACTACCCGTCTGCCAGTTGGCACCAAAAAAGCGCGTGCATTGGTCCAACACCATATTGACGTAACGCTGACCGGAATCCAAAAAATGCGCAAGCTGCGCATCGGAAAGCTCGGGCTCCGCATAAGCCGATTCACTCAACACCCCAAAGTAAGGCCGTTCGCGCGCAATATGCTGCCAATCGGCATTACTGTCCGGAAGCATGCTCACATATTCGTATAGTAATGCACGGCTTCATTGATATCCTCAATGACCCGCAAACGCCCGTTTTCGAGAATAGCCGCATGATCACAATTACCCAGAATCAGATCAGAATGATGAGATACCAACACCATCGCCTTGGTGGCTCGCCGTTTCAGTTCATCCTCACAGCGGCGGTTGAAACGCGCATCGCCCACCGAAATGACTTCATCCACCAGATAACAGTCAAAATCCACCGCCATACTGATGGCGAAACTCAGGCGCGAATTCATACCTGAAGAATAGCTTTTCACCGGCTCATCCAGATAAATGCCGAGTTCGGCAAAATCTTCCACCTGAGCCACGGTTTCTTTCACATCGACCCCATAAACCCGGGCAATGAGACGGGCATTATCACGGCCCGTTAAACTTCCCTGAAAAGCACCCCCAAAAGCCAGGGGCCAGGAAACCGTCATACCGCGATGCACGGTTCCCGCATCGGCTCGCAAAGAACCGCTGATAATCTGAATGAGGGTGGATTTGCCCGCCCCGTTTGGACCCATAATACCCCAGCGTTCACCGGGGTGAATCTCCAAAGAAATATCATCCAGAATCAGGCGCATATCCCGACCATGGTGGATGGGGAAGGATTTGCTGATACCAGAAAGAATCAGGCTGTTTTCATTCACGGATAATTACTCATCATCATCTCCCTGAGATGACCAGAATCTGGTTGGCATTATAAGGGCAAGCCGCTATGCGAACAATTTCGCGATCTGCCCCATGGGCAGGAACAGACGCAACGGGGTTAGCTGGAAAGGCTGAAAATCAAAATGCCGGTAGAAGCTCTCGGCCCGCTGATCCTTGGCTTCCACAATCACCGCCATAGCCGCGATCTGTTGCGCAGATTGCAGGCTGCGGTGAAGGGCATCTACCAGCAGGAACTCACCCAGCCCCTGACCACTGACCGAGTGGTCCACCGCCAACCTGCCCAGTAACGTGACCGGCAATTGTCCATAGCGCGGCAACTGCTTCATCAGGTCCGGCGGAAGCTCAGCCACCGGGATGATGGATGACGACAGGGTGTAGAAGCCGAGCACTACAGGGCTGTCTGCCTCAGTAAATACAAAAGGTGCGGCGACGCGCTTCTCGGCGTCTTGCCGCGCCTGCTCGCGCAGATAAGCATTCAACCGGTCATTGCCGCAATCGAACGTCTTGCGCTCGTGCGTTTTTTTAAGCGGAGCGATGTTTTCAGAGACCAAAGAAAGCGTCAATCAAAGCCCCGTTTTTTGTCGGTAGCTCCGGACGGCCTTACGGATACGCATGCCCGGCTCGGACGGTGCCAGCAAGGCACTGACAAAAGTGATTTGCTCTTCGCGAGACAAGCGGATGACTTCGTGCTCTTGCACGATCCTGCTCGCCGCTTCCTGAGTACTCTCAATGACTAGTTCACTTAAAGTGCGCCCTGTCAACTTGGCAGCGCGCTGAAAAAAGTCTTTCTGGTCGCTGGAGACGCGCGCCTCCAGGCGCGCATTGCGCGACTTGTCGGATGTTTCAGGCGTGTTCAGCATGGGCGACTCCGTAGAATGGATTTATGTCTTAGTTTTTATTGTACGGCACTTGTCCGTACTCATCAAGGGAGGCGCTTTGACGCTATGCAGAGCGGCTTGTACTCTTCCAAACAGCGCACATCATGATCATTGGAAAATTATGGACCGCTTTCTGAGTATTCCCTGGATGGAGGCCTACGCCGCACATTGCAGCGCAGATGAAGCATTGGCAGCGGCACTGAAAGGCTTCAATGCCAGCATTGAATACGGCTGACTAGACAAAGACTACCCCAACATTTACCTGACGCTGGTCAATGGGTTACCACGAGACATTTCAGAAACCCTACCGAAAAAAACCCAACTGCGCGTGCATGCCAGCCAGGAAACCTGGATGCGCATTGACCAGAGAGAACTGAGCAGCAAAAAAGCCTTTCTGACCCAACAATACCAGTTTCGCGGCTCCATGCTGACCCTGCTCAAGTATATGGACCCCTTCAATGCCACTTTCCGGCGCATGGAGGATATTCCCGCTACTTTTTAGGCGCGTCCTGGGCATCGCTGGCAGCTTGTGCCTTGGGTTTTCTACGCTTGGGCTTCAGCTCACGGATAATTTCTGCGCGCAGACTGGCTTCATAACGCCTGGCGAGGTCTGCCAGCGTCAACCCATACTGCTGGTCAAAAGGTGCATCAAAGCTTTTCAGTTTTTTGGCTGTGGCTGCTTTTTGCGCGACCACGGCATAGTCGGGACTTACCCCGGCCAGCACCTGTATCAGTGATACGGGGGCATCCCCTTCGACAAGCTCCGGAGATTCCTGCAAACGCAATATTTTATTGCGCAAAAAGCCTGTGTATTCCGTCAGAAATGAGAGCAGCAAAGGCGGCAGGGGCCGCTGATGGGTGGGGTCCAGATAAAAGCTGGAAGAACCCACGACCAGATTCTCGGCATTGGGGGTTTCCAGTATCAGCAGGCCCGCTGGTTTAAGCACACGCAGAGCTTCCCGGACCATCTCCTGCAAGATCGGGAAAGGCACATGCTCGGCAATATGGAAACCGGAAACCACTATCTGACTGGCGTCAGGGAGCTTTCGCAAAGCTTCCAGCGCGTCGCCCTGCTCTACGGACAGACCCAGTTCCTTGCAGGCCGAGAGCATACCGGCATCCTGATCCACACCGTGGGCGGTAACACCTTCTTCGCCCAGCAGTTCCAGCCACTCCCCACGCCCACAGCCCAGATCCAGTACGGGGGTATCGGGGTAAAGGACTTTCAGTGGATACAAGAAAGGCAGATAGACTTTGACCCGCGATTTGATGAGGGCTCGGGAACCCCGGTGCCGGTCTTCAAAAGCGCGGTAAAAGTCGGGATCAGCCATCAAGTCTCCAGCATCCAGCGCAAAGTCTGTTCCATGGGGATGGGGGAGAATGGGCCGAGGTATTGTTGCATTCTGGCCGCAGAACCCAGCAGGCGGGGGACTTCGTTGGCGCGGACAAATGCCGGGTTCACCCGGATGTCCAGAGAGTGACCACTGAGTTGTTCGGTCAGGGCCATGATCTCGCGCAGGGAGTGGGCTTGCCCGGAGCAGACATTGAAGGTTTGCCCGACTACGCCTTCGGCATCCAGCAGGAGTTTCACATAGCGGTCCACCACATCGCGGACATCGGAAAAATCCCGGCTGACATCGAGATTGCCCAGTTCAATGAAAGGCGCACGGCGTTGGTAATGGCTGACAATTTTAGGAATGAGAAACTTGTCATCCTGCCCGACGCCGGTGTAGTTAAAAGGCCGAGTGATGACAATGGGCAGTTTATCCAACCAGGTATGGGCCATGTGCTCCATGGCTAACTTGCTACAGGCATAGTGATTGACCGGAGCCGGACATATGCTTTCGTCGATGACTTCCACAGCGGGGGTGCCATACACATTGGCGGAACTGGCGAGCAGAATACGTCGCGGCGGTGTTTTGAGGGTGCTCAAGGCTTCCAGCAGATGAAGGGTGCCGAAAAGGTTGACGCTATAAAAAGCCTGGGCATCCCCATGACCGACAAAGGCCAGCCCGGCGAGATGGGCTACATGGGTGGGCTGGACCTGGGCAACAGCGGCCTGTACGGAAGCGCCATCGGTCAGATCGGCACTGATTTCGTCTGCGTTCTGTGCGTCACCCTGTACCAGTCCGATGACCTGGGCGCCACGCGCACGCAGGGCCTTGGCCAGATACTGGCCGGTAAAACCGCGCAGGCCAGTGACCAAAATAATCTGGCCTGTAGCACTGCGCGTTGGCTTAGATTCAGGATGCGTCAATTGTGCCTCCGCAAGCTGTTCAGCCGTTCCTCTGCAAGTCAGCTTCGACCATCATGGCACAAAGCTGTTCCAGCGTCGTCGGGGTTTCCCAACCGAGTTCAGTCTTGGCCTTGGCGGGGTTACCAATCAGCAGTTCCACTTCAGCGGGACGGTAGAACTTGGGATTGACGGAGACAATCACTTTGCCGGTGGCCGCGTCTCTGCCGCATTCGGCTTCGCCCTGCCCCTGCCATTCCATGGTGATGCCTGCGGCTTTGGCAGCCATAGTCACAAAATCCCGGACGGATTCGGTACGACCCGTAGCCAGTACAAAGGTATCCGGGGTGTCAGCCTGCAACATGCGCCACATGCCTTCCACATAATCCTTGGCATAGCCCCAGTCGCGTTTGGCATCGAGATTGCCCAACTGAATTTGATCGAGTTTACCGAGTTTGATTTTGGCCATGCCGTCGGTGATTTTGCGGGTAACAAATTCCAGACCACGCAAGGGACTCTCGTGGTTGAACAGAATGCCGCTGCTGCCAAAGATGGCGTAGCTTTCGCGGTAGTTGATGGTCATCCAGTGCGCATAGAGTTTAGCCACCCCGTAAGGGCTGCGGGGATAGAAGTTTGTGCTTTCATCCTGGGGAATGGCCTGGACCTTGCCGAACATTTCGGAAGTGCTGGCCTGATAGAAGCGGATTTTGGGGTTGACGATGCGAATGGCTTCGAGCAGGTTCAAGGCCCCCAAGCCGGTAATCTGGCCGGTGGTGTTGGGCTGATCGAAGCTGACGCCGACGAAGCTTTGGGCAGCGAGGTTATAGACTTCAGTCGCGCCACTGCTTTCAATCAGGCGAATGGCGGAACCCAGATCGGTCAGGTCAAACTCAACCAGATGGAGATTGGGATGATCGGCGACACCGAGTTCTTCCAGACGCCAGAAACTTACAGAACTGGTGCGGCGGTAGGTGCCATAGACGGTGTAGCCCTTCTCCAGCAGGAGTTGGGTGAGGTAGGCGCCGTCTTGGCCGGTGATGCCGGTGATGATGGCAGAAGGCATTTGAAAATCCTCATGTTTGAAAAACTAATGAAACGCTAATTTAATCCCTGACAATGTTACTTGAACTACATGACGGAAGCTGATACTTGCTTTCGAAAATAATCGATGGTTTTTTCCAGACCTTCTTGTAATTTTACTTGTGGTTCCCATCCTAATATGGTTCCTCGCTGTTTTAAGTGGGTAGCTTGAGATCCAGCTTACCCAGTACGAGGTAAGCCATGTTAATAAAATTCTTGTGGGTGCGATAGCCCCGTGCCCTGGATTTGGCGGACTGGAGCAGACTGTTGAAACCTTCCAGAGTGCCGTTACTCAGATGGCTCTCGAACCAACGTAGAATGCCGTCCCAGTGGTTCTGCATGGTATAGGCG
>NZ_JACKYY010000006.1:0-84780 GCF_015100075.1 Acidithiobacillus sp. HP-11 | reverse complement strand
CATCAGTGGTCTGATTCTGATTGTCGTGACCGCCCTGTTTGGCATGGGCACCCTCTACGTGCTCGCCGGTCGGGCCCCGGCTTTTGTGCACGGCACCCATGGCTTGCTGGCTTATGGCGTGTTCCTGGTTTACCTCACCGGGCTGGCCTACCCCGGTCTCAATTTCTGGACTTATCTCGGTGCCATGGGCGCGCTCCATGCCCTGCTGCTCGCGGTCTTTCTGGGGGGCATGACCACCGGACAACGCGGCTTCGGCACCGCGATCGGCGCCTTCGTACAACCCCGGAAAGCCTCGCAGTGGACCATTGCCGCCCACATCACGGCGGGCCTCATTCTGGTCGCCACTCTGGGCTACATGATGCCCGCCTACCCGATTGCCTTCTATCTGGCTGTCGGGCAGTTCGCGGTTGGATTTTTACTTTTTCACGCCGTCAGCCTCAAACCCAAAGACCCCGGCATCATGGTCGCCTTTCACCAGAGCATGGTATTGCTCATGGCCCTGGCCATTGTCCTGGTCTGGCGCTGAGACACGGCCACAGGAACCCCCATGAAAAGTCACGTGATCACCGCTACCCCCAGCGACCCCGACGGCCTTCTGTCGGCCGCAGGAACAGAAGCCGCCCGCCACCAGAATTTTCGCCCCGGCCTCTTTCTCCATGACCTCTGGGTCCTGGCCAAAGCCCGGGTCGTCTCCCTGCTGGTCTTCACCGCCGCCGTCGGCGAAATACTCGCCCCCAACGCCCTGATCCACTGGCAGTCCGCTCTCGCCGGACTGTTCGGCATTGCCCTGGCCGGTGGTGCGGGCGGCGTGCTCAACCAGATCGTCGAACCGGACCTCGACCAGCACATGCGCCGCACCCTGCACCGACCGCTCGCCGAAGGGCGCATCAGCCGCCGGGGCGCCATCGTCTACGCCGCTCTGCTCATGACCGCCGCCATTGCCATTCTCGCCTGGGGCACCAACCCCCTGACCCTGATTCTGACCCTGGCCGGCACCGTCGGCTACGGCGTGGTCTACACCCTCTACCTCAAACCCAGCACCCCCTGGAACATTGTCTGGGGTGGACTGGCGGGTGCCTTGCCCCCCCTGATTGGCTGGACCGCCATCACCGGCAGCATCGCCGCCCTCCCGGTGGTTCTGGTCCTGCTGGTGTTTGTCTGGACCCCCGCGCACTTCTGGCCCCTGGCCATCAACTGCCGGCGCGACTACGCCAAAGCCTGCATACCCATGCTGCCCTGCACCCACGGCATCGACCGGACCCGCAAGGAAGTCCTGAACTACGCCATCCTCACCTGGGTGGTCAGCATGATCCCGGCGTTTCTGACCGGAGACTGGATCTACGGCGGCATTGCCTGGCTCTCGGGCGCCTGGTTTGTGGGCATGGCCTTACGCCTGAAAGCCCTGCCCGAAGGCCAGGAAATGGATCAATACGCCCGCAGCATGTTCGCTTATTCCATCTCTTATCTGTTTTTGCTTTATACTGCCCTGATCCTTGGTAAACTAGTGATGGGTTATGGCTTCTTCTGAAAAACGCCGTGGACGGGTGAAAGGCCCGTCCATGAGTCCGCAGGAAAAACGGGCTGTCAGTGGCCTGAGCTTTATTTATGTCGCGCGCATGCTCGGCCTGTTTATGCTCATGCCAGTGCTGGCCCTCGATAATGACCAGTTACGATACAGTACGCCCCTGTTGCTGGGTCTGGCTATTGGAGTTTACGGGCTTGCCCAGGCTGCTTTGCAATTTCCTTTCGGGGCAGCCTCCGACCGCTTTGGACGGAAAAAGGTGCTGGTTTTCGGCATCATCCTTTTTATTCTGGGCTCATTGCTGGGCGCAGTGACCCACAATATTTATGGCATTATTCTGGCGCGGTTACTGCAAGGTGCCGGTGCCGTGTCTTCGGTGCTTCTGGCTACGGCTGGAGACCTGACCGGCGATCAGCATCGTACCAAAGCCATGGCGGCCATTGGTGGCAGTATTGCTGTTGCCTATGTGCTGGGTATTGCTATCGGTCCGGTATTTTACGGACTTTGGGGTTTGACCGGGGTGTTCCTGGTTGCGGCGGCACTGGGAGTGCTGGCGCTATATCCGCTCTGGAAAATTATTCCACCTATTTCGCACGCGCAGCAGAATCGTATGGGTAGCTGGGTGGATGCCATGAAAATGTTCCGCCATCCACCGGTACTCACGGCCAGTGTTGGAATTTTCATTTTGCAGATGGTTCTGGGTGCGAGCTTTGTGGTGCTTTCTCCGGAGCTGGTCAATGCCATGCACATTCCCGAAAGTGGCATCTGGGAAGTGTATTTGCCGGTCATGCTGCTTTCGGTGCTGCTCATGCTGTTTCCGGTAATTTATGCGGAAAAAAACAAGCAACACGGTCAGATGCTGATTGTCAGCGGCCTCGCCATTGCGGTTGGAGCCCTGATTATGGGACTGGAATCCGGAAATTTTTGGCCCGTAGGCATTGGCGCGGTTATTTTCTTTGCCGGCTATAATATTGCTTCTGCGATATTGCCTTCGATGATGAGCCGCAGCACCCTTCCCGAACAGCGTGGTGCCTCCAGTGGCGTGTATTCCATGATGCAGTTTCTGGGTATTTTTGTGGGCGGTGTGTTGGGAGGATGGGGTCTTGGCCTCGCGGGAGACCAAGGCGTGTTTTACATTCTCACCGCAGTGGGTATTATTCTGGCGATTCAGAGCTGGAATGGTAAACGCATGGCCTTATTACTTGCTCCGGATAGTCATTCCTGAACTTTCCCAAGCACAGTTTTTAGCCGCCTATCAGCAATGCCAGCGCCCCGAAACCGATGCAGTAAATTCCGAAGGGGCGCAAGGCGGTAACTTCGTGTTTGTGGAAGTAATGCATCAGAAACCAGACTGAACCCCAGGCACAAAGTCCAGCGAGGGCCCCTGCCAGGAAAATGGTTCCCAACAAGCCGCTTTGCATGTGGGCGTGAAAAAGTTTGGGTACTTCCAACGCACCGGCAGCCGCAATAATCGGTGTTGCCAGTAAAAAGGAAAAACGGGCAGAGTTTTCATAATCCAGTCCTACGCCAATCCCGGCCACCAGAGTGGCACCAGAACGGGAAAACCCGGGAATCAGAGCCATGGATTGAGCAAAGCCAATAATGATGGCGCGCATCCAGCTTAGGTTATCCAGTGAATGACTGGGATGACGGGAGCGTAATCGGTCACCCCAGATCAGCATGATTCCGTTTGCCATCAATGCAACGGCCGCAAAAGTGAAACCGCCAAAAAGATAGCGGATTTTATGGGCGAGAAGGAGGCCGAGAAGACCCGCAGGAATGGAAGCAACGAACAGTATCCACAATAATCGCGACTGGGGATTGCTGGGCTTGCCCCGCGCCCGTACAAAGCCACCAATCAGGGCTGCCCAGTCTTTCCAGAAAAACAGCAGGAGGGCGGCGGCGGTGGCAAGATGCAGTACCACCACAAAAGGCAAAAACCAGTCCGCGTCGCGATTGATGGGCCAGTGCAGCAGGGCCGGAACGAGAATAATGTGCCCGAGGCTGGAGATGGGAAACAGCTCGGTAACCCCTTGCAGCATGGCCAGCAACAACAGGTAGATATGATGGATCACGATAGGATGCTCTCAGGCTGGTTTTTATTCGTAGCGTACGGCGAGAATGGTGTACTCGCGGGCACCTGCAGGGGCGCGCACTTCTACCAGATCGCCTTCGTGTTTACCAATCAGGGCGCGGGCAATGGGCGAACTGATGGAAATTTTATTTTCCTTAATGTCCGCTTCGGCATCTCCTACAATCTGATAAGTTACTTCCTTGCCTTCTGCGTCTTCCAGCTCGACAGTTGCAGCAAATACAATTTTTCCACCGGTATTCAGCGTCTTGGGGTCTATGACCTGGGCGCGGGCGAGAAAATCCTCCACCTCACGAATGCGTCCTTCAATAAACGCCTGCTGTTCCTTGGCGGCGTCATATTCGGCATTTTCCGAAAGGTCGCCCTTGGCACGGGCTTCGGCAATAGCCTCAATGACGGCGGGCCGTTCTACGGATTTCAGCCGTTGTAATTCTTCGCGCAAACGTTGTGCGCCGATGACAGTCATGGGGACTTTATCGCTCATGTTAACCTCTCGTACTGGTTAGTTTTGTTGCAAATCCTGGAGACGAAGAACGCTGCGCTCTTCCCGCATCAGGGCACGAATAGCTTCCGCCCCCGCAATGGCACCTGCCAGAGTGGTGTAATAGGTCAGGCCCATTTGTAAGGCAGCCCGGCGGATACTGAAGGAATCACGCACAGACTGACGCTCATCCACGGTATTGATGATGATTTGTACTTTACCATTTTTGATGGCATCTACAATGTGCGGCCGACCTTCGGTCACCTTGTTGACTGTGCTTACTTCCAGACCCTGCTGGCGGAGGTGTTCGGCCGTCCCTTTGGTGGCGATCAGTTGAAAACCCAGGTGGGCCAAGGTGCGAGCGGCAGGGGTGAGTTTCACTTTGTCGGCATCGCGGACGCTGATAAATACGGTTCCGGAGGATGGAAAATGCTCACCGGCACCCATTTGCGCCTTGAGAAAAGCCTCACCAAAGCTGGCCCCGATGCCCATGACCTCGCCGGTAGATTTCATTTCGGGCCCCAGCAAAATATCGACGCCAGGGAATTTGATGAAAGGAAATACGGCTTCCTTGACGCTGAAATGCGGAGGATTGGGGATTTCGGGTATGCCTTGGGTTTTCAGGCTCTGGCCGGTCATGCAGCGTGAGGCAATTTTAGCCAGTTGCCAGCCCGTGGCCTTCGAGACAAATGGCACGGTTCGGGAGGCGCGGGGATTGACCTCAAGGACGTAAATCCGGTCTTCCTGCACCGCAAACTGGCAGTTCATGAGGCCAACCACACCCAAAGCCAGAGCCAGTTCCACGGTTTGCCGCCGCAATTCAATCTGGATGTTTTCAGGGAGAGAGAAGGGCGGCAAACAGCAGGCCGAGTCGCCGCTATGAACGCCAGCCTGCTCAATATGTTCCATGATCCCCGCAACAATGACCTGGCCATCCTGGTCGGCAACGGCATCGATGTCCACTTCCAGAGCATCATTGAGAAAGCGGTCCAGGAGAATGGGCTGATCGTTGGAAATACGGACGGCTTCTTCCATGTAACGCTGCAGGTCTGCTTCAGCGTAAACAATACGCATGGCCCGGCCACCCAGTACATAAGAGGGACGAACAACCAGCGGATAACCCAGTTCCCTGGCTTTGCTCAATGCTTCCGGGGCACTGCGGGCAATGGCGTTTTCCGGCTGACGGAGACCCAGGCGCTGCAGCAGTTGCTGAAAGCGTTCGCGATCTTCAGCCAGATCAATGGAATCCGGAGTCGTACCGATGATGGGTACGCCGGCTGCTTCAAGATCGTTGGCCAGTTTGAGAGGGGTCTGGCCGCCAAACTGAACAATGACGCCCTGAGGTTTTTCCACTGCGACAATTTCCAGCACGTCTTCCAGGGTCAGGGGCTCAAAATAAAGGCGATCGGAAGTGTCATAATCGGTAGACACGGTTTCCGGATTGCAGTTGACCATAATGGTTTCAAAACCATCGGCATGGAGCGCCATGCTGGCATGGACGCAACAATAGTCAAACTCAATACCCTGACCAATGCGATTAGGACCACCGCCCAAAATCATGATTTTGGGTTTGCTTCCAGGCTCCGCCTCACATTCCATTTCGTACGTGGAGTAGAGATAGGGCGTTGGCGAATGAAATTCTGCCGCACAGGTATCTACGCGCTTGTAAACGGGGCGAATACCCAGTTTGTGGCGCTGTTCGCGCATTTGGGATTCACGGCAGCCCAGCAGTCGGGCCAGGCGACGATCCGAAAAACCCATGGCCTTGAGTGCCCGCAAGTGGGGTGCATCAAGGCTGGACAGCGGCATTCCACGCAGTTTTTCTTCCTGTCGTACCAGCTCAATAATTTGTTCAAGAAACCAGGGATCTATATGTGTGATCTGCTGGATTTTGTCCTGATCCCAGCCCCGGCGGATGGCGTCGGCCAGGTACCAGAGGCGATCCGGACCGGCTATGCGCAGCTCCTGCTCGAGCTTCTGCAAGGTCTCTGGATCATTGCCCGGCAGTTTTTCATCCAGTCCATCGACCCCGGTTTCGAGGCCGCGCAGGGCTTTTTGCAGGGATTCCTGAAAACTCCGGCCAATGGCCATCACTTCCCCCACAGATTTCATCTGGGTGGTCAGGTGCGCGTCGGCTTCCGGGAATTTTTCGAAAGCAAAGCGGGGTATTTTGGTGACTACATAGTCGATGGTCGGTTCAAAACTGGCAGGAGTGGCCTGAGTGATATCATTGCGCAATTCGTCCAGGGTGTATCCTAGGGCCAGCTTGGCCGCAATTTTGGCAATGGGGAAGCCGGTAGCCTTGGATGCCAGGGCGGAGGAGCGGGAAACGCGCGGATTCATTTCGATGATAATCAGGCGACCATCCACCGGATTCACCGCAAACTGGACATTGGAACCGCCGGTGTCCACGCCAATGCGGCGCAGGACAGCTATGGAAGCGTCACGCATCCGTTGATATTCACGGTCAGTGAGGGTCTGGGCGGGAGCTACGGTAATAGAGTCACCGGTATGAATCCCCATGGGGTCGATGTTTTCGATAGAGCAGACAATAATACAATTATCTGCTTGATCCCGGACCACCTCCATTTCAAATTCTTTCCAGCCAATTATGGATTCTTCAATGAGAATTTCGTGGGTAGGGCTGGCCTCCAGACCCCGCGAGGCAATATCCTCAAACTCCTCGCGATTGTAGGCAATGCCGCCACCCGTGCCGCCCAGAGTGAACGAAGGTCGAATAATGACCGGAAAACCAATATCTTCGGCAATTTGGCGGGCTCCGTCCATATCGTGCCCAAAAGCTGAACGCGCCACTTCCAGGCCAATCTCCTGCATGGCTTTTTTGAACAGACCCCGATCCTCGGCTTCGCGAATGGCTTCTACCGAGGCCCCGATCAGGCGTACCCCGAACTTTTCCAGAATGCCCTCACGGTGGAGATCCAGCGCACAATTCAGAGCAGTCTGGCCACCCATCGTCGGCAAGATGGCATCCGGGCGCTCCATTTCGATGATGCGCGCTACTGTCTGCCACTCCACAGGCTCAATATAGGTCGCATCAGCCGTTTGCGCGTCGGTCATGATGGTCGCCGGGTTGGAATTGACCAGAATGACGCGGCAGCCTTCCTCGCGCAATGCCTTGCAGGCTTGAACTCCCGAGTAATCAAATTCGCAGGCCTGACCAATGACAATGGGGCCGGCGCCAATCAGCAGGACGCTGTGAATGTCTTGATGCTTAGGCATGGGTTTGGGCTCCGTATTGATGCATGGCAGCTACGAAATCATCAAAAATGATGCTGGCATCGTGGGGGCCGGGTCCTGCTTCCGGATGTCCCTGAAAGGAAAAAACCGGGAGACTGTTATGGGCCATGCCCTGCAAACTGCCATCAAACAGGGAGGTATGCGTAATACGCACGCAGTCCGGCAAGCTTTGGGCGTCCACCGCAAAACCGTGGTTTTGACTGGTAATTAATACCCTGCCACTGCGCAGGTCTTTGACCGGATGATTGGCACCATGATGCCCGAATTTCATTTTGATGGTTTTGGCACCCAGGGCGATGCCGAGTAGCTGATGTCCCAGACAGAGCCCAAAAGTGGGTATTCGTGCCGCAATGATGTCGCGCATGGCTTGCTGGGCATAATCGAGGGCCTCGGGATCTCCCGGCCCATTGGAGAACAGCACCCCATCTGGGCGCAGGGCGACGACTTCAGCTGCCGGTGTTTTGGCAGGCACCAGGGTAATCCGGCAGGCGCGGTCGGCGAGCAGACGCAATATGTTATTCTTTTTGCCGAAATCGTAAACCACTACATGATATTGCGGATGGCTGATGGGCCGCGCCTGATAACCCTGTTCGGGCTGGCCACTGGCCAAAAGCCATTCCGAAGATTTTTGCGCTGCCACGTCCTGCACCAGATCCCGACCCAGCAAGCCGGGAAATCCGCGCGCGGCAGCCAGGGCTTCGCTTTCATTCACCTCAGCGCCAACCAGCAAAGCCGCATTCTGAGCGCCGCCATTGCGCAGGCGGCGGGTGAGTGCGCGGGTATCGATACCGGCAATGGCGGGAATACCCTGCTGGGTCAGAAAATCGGGGAGAGTCTGGTTACTGCGCCAGTTACTGGGGGTACGAGGTAAATTACGCAGTACCAGAGCCGAGCAGAATATTTTTGATCCTTCCATGTCTTCGGGGTTGATCCCGGTGTTGCCAATATGCGGATAGGTCAAGGTCACGATTTGGCCGCGATAGGAAGGATCCGTCAAGATTTCCTGGTAACCCGTCATCGCTGTATTAAAACAGATTTCACCGACGGCCAGACCCTTGCTGCCAAAGCCTGTACCCCGGTAGATACTGCCGTCTGCCAATGCCAGGACCGCCTGCACTTTCTCACCTCGTCTACCATGGAAGATGCAAAAAAGGGAGGGTGTCCCCTCCCGCATAGATTGCCCATATTCTAGGGATATGCCGGGCACTGGTCAACGCAGTTGTCGGCACATTCATTCCGAAAAAAGTGGCGGCGGTAAGCATTACACAACGATAAGTGCTTGAGTGTGTGGAAAGTGATGTTAAGCTTGTGACCATGATCAGCTGTTCATAATTCCAAAAGGAGTGGTTCCGTATGCGTCGCATTCAGAGTTCGTTGTTGTTTGCTGGAGTCGTGTTGGCCCTGTCTGGCTGTGGTTCAGCGACTAATAATGGCTTGGGTCCGCAGGCCGAAAATACTTATCCTGTGCCCTCGGCTATTAGCACGCCATCCAGCTACAGTGCACCCGCGCCTACCTTGCAGGTCCCTGCCCAGCCTCTGTCGCAGCCAAAAACTTTACCCGCTCCTTCGGCCCCCAGCGTGAATTATTCGTCTACGACTTTACCCTTGACGCCTCTGGCATCTTCTACCCCCGCCATATCCAGCGCCGCGCAATCTGTCACCCTACCCGTCACCCGGACGGTGGAAAATGCCAAAAATTCTGCGAATCAGGCAGTCAGTAGTGCCCAAGGCGCAGTGCAGCAGCAGCTCAATACGGCAACGTCTTCCTTTTCTGGAAAGTGGCAGCAGGATATGGTCAAAGCTCGACAGGACAGCGCAAAATGTGCTGCTTTGAGTTCGACAGCGCAAAGTGACTGCTGGCAGAATGTGTCAACTTGGGCAAAAACGCGGGCTACGCAGTATCAGAGCATGAGCGCCACGGCGACTGGTGCTCAGGCACAGCAAATGCAATCCGCCGCCAAGTTTTTCGGTGTAACTGGTGAATGGGCCAGTGCCTGTAGTTCTCTCAGTGCCCAGTCTTGCGCGGAGTCACCGCTGATCAGCAAGATGCAGCAGTGGAAGGCTTCAGTGGGCATTCCCGGAACCACTGCCGGGCAATAAAATTTGCAGACTTCTGAAAATCTGCCATTCCGTTTTCTTGGCGGGGCGACGACTTAAATGAACATGGATCACTTTGCACTGGTTTCCCTGATTAGTCTGGCTATTACCCTGGCGGTAGCGACAACGGGGTCACTGTTTCGGCCGGACGCCTGGTATACGCGCCTCCAAAAGCCCAAGGGCACGCCTCCACCCTGGGTTTTTCCAGTAGTCTGGACGCTGCTGTACATCATCATGGCTTTTGCCGCAGCGTTGATTTATGTCAGCCCGGCCAGTCCATTACGAACAGTGGGTTTGTCTTTGTATGGCCTGCAGTTGCTCTGTAATGCCGCATGGTCATGGCTGTTTTTCGGGCGGCATCAGGTGCTTTGGGCCCTAGCAGACCTGGTTTTGCTCCTGCTCCTGGTGTTGGCTTGTTTCCTGGTTTTCATGTGGATCACGCCGCTGGCCGCCTGGTTGTTGGTGCCTTATTTACTCTGGCTCTGCGTGGCGCTGTATCTGAATGCCGCGACCTACCGCCTGAATCGTTTCCCCTGATGTGGCTCATGCGCAATCCGGAAAAAACCATGGTTCAGGTGGCTGATCTGAACCTGCAGCTGACGCGCAAGGCGGTCAAGAATTTGCGCATTATGGTTTATCCCCCTGACGGGGAGGTAAGAGTCAGTGCGCCCTGGGCGATGACAGATGGAGACATTCGTGCGGCCATTCTGGCCCGTTTGTCCTGGATCAGGCAGCACCAGCAGCAATTTCAGCATCAGACTCCGTCACCGGTTCTGGAATATCAATCCGGCGAAACCCATTCCTATTTGGGACAGGACTATATACTCCGGGTGCATGCAGTGGCTGGTCGCGGCCGTATTGAATTGCGCGACGCTGCCTTTATGGAGATGTACTGTCCGCCCGAAGCGGCACAAGCTGAACGACAGGCCTTGCTCCACAAGTATTATCGTCAGTCACTGAAAGACCGCATTCCGGAAATTGTTGCCCGCTATGAACCGATTCTGGGTGTGCAGGTGGCTGAGTGGGGCGTTAAACGCATGCGCACTCGCTGGGGTACCTGCAACATCCGCGCGCGGCGCATCTGGCTTGGCCTGGAGCTTGCCCGCTACGCAGAAATTTGTCTGGAATATGTGGTGTTACATGAAATGGCTCATTTGCTGGAGCGCCTGCACAATGATCGTTTCAGGAGCATCCTCGATGCGGCCATGCCAGACTGGCGTCGGGTGAAAAATCAACTCCGCTCTGGTTCTGCACCTTTTTGCTGAAAACTCTTGATGCTTACTCTGTGATAAATACTATAATTCTTGAACTACCAGAATTATGGTGGCTCAGGTAATTAGCAAGAGGGTAAAATCATGCAAAACAAGCGTTCAAAACGATTACTCATCATTTCCATCAGCTTGGGTCTGGGTTTGGGGATGATGCAGGAAGCGGCCCAAGCGGCGACAACGGCGCCGGCCACAGCTGCGGTGGGGCACTACCACGCGCTGACGGGTAACCCGAGTGGCACCTATCAGATTGATCCAGAGCATTCCGCTGCTTATTTTACCATTGGTCATGTGGGTATTGGCCCCTTTAGCGGACGTTTCAACAAGATTTCCGGTACTTATACCGTCAACACTCAGGATCCGGCCAAAGACACGGCCAAAATTGTCATCCCGGCGGCCAGCATTTTTACAAACTTCGCCCCTCGCGATAAATATCTCCGCAGTCCGACCTTTTTTGATGTCAAAAAATATCCTGACGTGACTTTTGTCAGCACCCGTTATCAGCCGATCAGCAAAACGACGGGCGATCTCTATGGCAAGTTGACCCTGCATGGTGTTACCCGGGCGATAATGTTTCGGGTCAGGGAAACCGGCGCTGGCGATGTGAAATATCTTCCCAAGCCTTGGGGGGGGTATTTGTCCGGATTTGTCGCCGTTACTACCATTCAGCGCAGTAATTACGGCATGAAAGCCTATCTTCCCGAAGGACTCTCCAACAAAGTCCATATTCGGGTAGAAATTGAAGGTAAAAAAATCGCCTGACGGATCCAAATAGAAATCGGCGTAGAGCAAAGTCGCTGTAATGCGGCTACGCGCACTGCCGATTTTTTTCTTGCAATTACTTAGATAGCTAAGTATAAGGTTGCGAACTATATAACCAACAAGCCAGGAGCGGCCATGTCAGAAGAACAGATACAGCAGGATTTTGCTCTGGCGCTCCATGACACTGCGCGAGCCTGGCGACACGCTTTGGATCGCCGCCTGAAAGGGTTGGGTCTGAGCCAGGCCAGCTGGTTGAGCATTGCTTATCTGGCGAAATCACCCGCACCAATGACTCAAACCGAGTTGGCCCACTGCTTGTCGGTAGAACAACCAACCGTGGTGGCCATGCTCGATCGTCTGCAGCGCGCGGGGCTGCTGCGCCGGGAAATAGACGCCCATGATCGTCGTATCCGCCGCGTACTGCTCACGCCAGAGGGTATTGAGGTGTATGCGGAAGTTCGGCGCGTGGCGATGGACTTCCGCCATGAAAAACTCAAAGAACTGGACGTTGAGGTACTACGCCAGATAACAGAAGTCCTTCAGCAACTGCAAAGGACGTTGGAAGATCCCATTCCATGATCTCGACATCTGTTCCCATGGATGCTGCAGGGCTGAACCGTCCGCTGATTACCCTGGCCATCATGCTCGCCACCATCATGCAGACGCTGGACAGCACCATCGCCAATGTGGCTCTGCCCCATATGCAGGGCAGCTTGTCAGTTTCGCTCAATCAGATCGGCTGGGTGCTGACATCCTATATTGTTGCCACCGCCATCGCCACACCCTTGACCGGCTGGCTGGTAGACCGCTTTGGTAAGCGCAATATTTTCCTGGCCTCAGTGGCCGGTTTTACCCTGGCCTCCATGTGGTGTGGTATTTCCACCTCCTTGTTCGAAATTGTCATTGCCCGGGTTTTTCAGGGCGTATTTGGCGCTGCCCTGGTGCCGCTTTCACAAACCACCTTGCTGGATATCAATCCCCGGGAAAAACAGGGCTCGGCCATGGCATTGTGGGGTATGGGGGTCATGGTGGGTCCGATTGTCGGCCCGACTCTGGGTGGCTGGCTGACTGACAGCATGGGCTGGCGCTGGGTATTTTTCATCAATGTTCCAGTAGGTATCCTGGCACTTTGGGGTATCTGGAAATCGTTTCCTGCCGATACGCCGGGACGCAGCATGCGCTTTGATATGGCTGGCTTTGTCAGTCTCAGTGTGGCCATTGGCGGTCTGCAATTATTGCTGGATCGGGGGCAGCAACTGAACTGGTTCAGTTCGGTGGAAATCTGGGTGGAAGCCTATCTGGCCGGTTTCGCAGCCATTTATTTTATCTGGCATACCTGGCGCACTCCACCCGAGCACTCTTTTTTTGATTATCGTCTGATTTTGAATCGCAATTATGTGACCGGATTACTATTCATTTTTATCGTAGGGGTGGTGCTTTTTGCCTCGCGTGCCCTGATTCCCACCATGCTCCAGGATCTGATGGGTTACACGGCCGAGGCTGCCGGGTGGGTAACGGCCCCCAGTGGTTTAGGCACCATGCTCGCCATGCTCATTGTAGGTCGGTTGGTGGGTAAGGTGGATTTGCGCCTGTTGCTGGCTATTGGCTTTGGCATAACGGCCTTTTCTCTCTGGGAAATGCAGGGTTACAGCCTGATGATCAGTCAGGGTGATGTGATCTGGCCCGGTGTCTGGCAGGGCCTGGGTATTGGTCTGGTGTTCGTGCCATTGAGCACGGCTACTTTCGCCACGCTCAGTCCCCAGATGCGCGCCAATGGTACGGCCATATATAGTCTGGTACGCAATGTCGGCAGCAGCCTGGGGATTTCCTTGGTGGAAACCCTGCTGACCCGCAACACCCAAATTGCGCATGCTACGCTGGCAGCGCATATTGATGGCCGCAATCCGGGTTATGGAAACCCTGCTGTCGCAGAACTGTATAATCCTCATTCAGGTATGGGGCAAATGTTGCTCAATAATGAAATTACCCGGCAGGCCAGTATGATTGGCTATATTGATAACTTCTGGTTGATGATGGTGATGACGCTGTCGATTTTCCCTTTGTTGTTGATTATTCGTACACCAAAGCGGGAAGCGGCGGCAAGGAGAAGCTGATGTTCCAGAAAGTGATGGTCGCTTACGATGGGAGTGCTTCAGGTGGTGTCGCTCTGCAGCAGGCGACAGATATTGCAGGTCTCACACAGGCTGAACTGCATTTGTTTGGCGTCATTGTGAGTACCGGCGGTATGGCGATGGCACAAGCTGCAGGTGCCGAAGACATGCTGGGTAGGGAAGGGGAGGCTATACGTACCCGGCTGGACGAGGTCGCTACAAAACTCCGTGAGAATGGCCTGTGCGTGTATACTCAAGCGGTTGAGGGGAGTCCCGCTGAGGCCATTGCCCAATATGCCCGACAAATCCACGCTGATTTACTGGTGATTGGTCATATTCCCCAATTTTCCTTTGGTCACTGGCTGGAAGGATCTGTTGCCAAAGCCCTCCTGAGAAGTTTGCCCTGCAGTATTCTGGTCGCAAAAAAGATCTGATAAAACATCCAAATGGATGATCCTTTATGTGATTAAAGAACATCTAACATTTTGTTTGCTAAGTCGTTAAAATCAATGGCAAGAAATGCTTGCATGCATTAAAGCAAGCATTGGCCATGATTCCGTTGACTGGTGAATAAGGAAGCAAAGCGTATGATCCTGCAGAAAGAATCGCTTGAAACGAATAATAGGATGAAAAATTATGACCGTCATTTAATGTCGGCAGAAAAACGTACATCAGAAAAACTTAAAATTAAACATCGATTATGGTTAAGCAGTTATTTGCTGATGGGTTTATTTTTTTCTCAAGGATAAATGGCCACGCAATATGCTACTTCATTCGACTGTGCGGCTGCAAATACCGTAACAGAACAGGTGATTTGCAAGGATCAAAAATTGGCAAGCCTGAATCTGAAATTGTCTCAGGAATATAATGAATTAGTAAACAATATGAAAAAAAGTGGAAATCAACAAAAAAATCTCAGTTATCTCCTTGTCTCTCAGGAAAAATGGAAAAAAGAGAAAATCCAGTGCAAAGGTGATAGTTTCTGTATAACAGATGCTTACGGGAAACGTTTAGCCGAGCTGGGCGCCTGTTATCATTAGAACTATAGATTTTGCACCTTGAGGATCATCAGTGGCGCTTTGTTTGGCCACTTTTGATATTCCATGGGCCTTGTGAAATATTGCGCTCAGATCTGAGGAATACAATTCATGAGATATGGAGTCCATAAAGACAAGCAGGAATTTTTCTGTAAATATCGGCAACATTTGTGTGGGGTATTGCTGATAAGTATTTTTTTCTCCCAGCTTGCACATGCGACTCAATATACCACTTCTTACAACTGTAAAACAGCAAAAACTGAAACTGAAAAAGCGGTTTGCCAGGATGCGCAGTTGGCAAAAATGGATCGACAGGTATCCCATGATTATAATCAATTGACGAATAGAATGGAGAAAGAAGGAAATTATCATCAATCTTTAAATAATGTGACTACAACTCAGTCTAAATGGAAGGAAGAAACTCTCCAGTGTAAAGGTGATGTTTTTTGCCTAACGGATGCCTATGGCAAACGACTGGCTGAGTTGAATTATTGCTACAGAAGTGACAAAGCCATTGCAGTAGCTGCAGTTGCAGACTGTACCCCGCTGGACCGGGTGGATTATCATTTTATTCAAAAGTCCGAAGGCATGATGTATGATTTTTATGTGCCCGGGGCGTTTGGGACCAATGTGGAGACAGGAGAGAATCTTGGACCGCGATACAAGAAAGATAAAATAACGGGAGAAAAAATCCAGAAAGCCATAGGCAATAGTGGTGTTACGGTAGGTGAAGGTGTAGACCTGGGACAGCAGACTATTGAAGGGTTGAGACGTTATATGGAGATTGAGCAAAAGAAATATGGTAAGCCTGATGATGTAGATATTGAATTAATATTAGATAAAGTCAGGTCATTTATTGGTAAAACAAAAAATTCGGCGATATCGTTATTGAATGACTATTACAGAGATAATGGTAAATATCCTTATATGAGCGAAGAAAATGCCAAATTTATTTCTTCAGCGGTGAGGCATGGTTACGCTGAGGATGCCGCAGCATTGTTCAAGAAGAACTCTCTTTCAAATATGAATTTTTGGTCCATGCCTACTTCTGTACAAACTGTGCTGACGGACATGAAGTTTCATTCCTACATATCCAGTGTTGCGCATCTTTTTTATCAGGCTGACTGGTTGGGTGCAGCAAAAGAACTTGAAAATCTCGCTGTTGGTCGATATGCAAAATATAAAAGTCGTTTTCTTGCGCGGGCACAAATGCTACGAGATGCTATCAATTATCATTATTTACCATCGCAGGGTGATCCTTGTGCACCAGCCAAAGTGCCTCTGGCCTATAATGAAAATCCTGTCTTGCAACGTGTGTTACGATACCTGGACTGGGCATAGCACTTTGAATTTGTACTAATCTGGAGATCGCAATAGATGAAAATAACCTCTTTTATAGCACAATTTACAGCTTTGCTTCTCAGTTTCGGTGGTGTGGCTCATGCCGCTGACAATTCATTGAATTGCCCAGCAATTGCGGCAGGAACATCTGATAGCATCACAACTACATGCAAAGGTTCTCTTGGTCCTACTCAAAAGGCAATTTGTGAATATAAGCCTAAAAAATGGACAGACAATCTGCCACTATTGGATAGTACGGTAGGGGTTAGTTACGTTCGTGATCTGCGATCAGCGGGTGTTGGTACACCCGTGTGTAGGCAGTTGGTCAATGGGCATAAAGCCTATCAGGTCGCCTTGCGGCAATGTGGTGCTAACGGCAACTGTGTGCTTCAGGTGATGCGCAAATGGTCCTGGGATCTAGCACAAATAGAAAAATCCCTGCGCGTACCCATTAAAATGTCCAGTCTGCAGCAGTTTGCGGGTAAGGCATATATTCAGGATGGGTCTAAAACGGTTCCTCTGCTGGAACGGCTGAAGCAAGGGATGGATTTATTTCCTCTGCCCCGACTCGCATTGAAAAATGGCAACGAGTTAATCTGGGGTTTCCAGCCGCATAATGCACAAGTGCAGTCCCTGATGATTCTTAATCATCAGGGCGATGTGCAGGTCATGGGTCTGGTCGATAACCTTTATCTTGGTATGTCTGGCGGGCAGGCCCCTGCTGGCTTGGACCCCGAAGCTCGACTATCACTTTTAGTCAGGAATCCGGCAGCTCTCAGCGAAAATCTTCCTGCCATTCATGCCTGGGCAGCGGCGAGTCTAATGGGTTTTAATCAGACTTGTCCCGGCAAGGATCAACAGGCTTGTCAGGCTGCCATGGCGCAGACACTACCCATCAAGGCATACAATCTGAACTGTAAGGTCAAACCTCAGGGGAACATCTTAGTGGATCATTGTACCTTGCCATTGCCCTCCGTAAAAAACGATGTTTCTCCGGGCTTATTCTGGCAATGATGCATGTCTTCTGAGCCTGTTTGATTGAGTAAACCCGGATGACTTTGCTCAAACCTTACTCCGGCAGCTGCATGGTTACGCAGTGCAGGCTGCCATGTTGGCGGGCAAGTTCCAGACAGGGGATAGACACAATCTGACGATCCGGGAAAGCCGTTTGAAGACGCTGGACGGCAATATGATCCGCAGGATCATCATAGACGGGGAGTAAGACGGCTCCATTGAGGATCAAAAAATTGGCATAAGTCAGAGGCAAGCGGTTGTCCTCGTCATCCCATTGCGCCTGTGCCCAGGGGAGGGGAATCAGATGGTAAGCCTGCCCATCATGACTGCGCAGGGCGCTGAGTTCCGCAGCCATTTGCTGCAAAGCCGCAAAGTGACTGTCGTTGGGATCATCACAACTTTGATAAGCGATGGTATGCGGATTGCAAAAGCGCGCCAGAGTATCGATGTGTGCATCGGTATCATCGCCTTCCAGATGCCCACTGTGCAGCCAGAGTACGCGCTGCATGCCAAGCTGCAGGCATAAGGCGCTTTCAATTTCCGCAGCTGACCATTGTGGATTGCGATTGGCGGAAAGCAGGCAGGCGCTGGTCGTCAGCAAAGTACCATGACCATCACTTTCAATACTGCCGCCTTCCAGCACCATTCCCGAAATTTCCAGGGAACATTTGCCAAAAGCCTGATGGGCATGGAGATGACGCGTAATCTGATTGTCCAGGTCGGCGCGAAACTTGAGGCCCCAGGCATTAAAGCCAAAATCCAGCAATTTGCGTTCCCCTGCTGAATTCTTAAGGGTGAGTGGTCCGTGATCACGCGCCCAGGAGTCATTGCTAGGCACCAGATACAGATGGCAGTGGGACATGTTGGCGTGGACATTCTCCAGGCGCCGTTCACAATCCCGTAAACTTTCGCGGTCATGGCAGGCCACCAGCAGATGCTCGCGCAGACTGATTTCCCTGGCAATCTGCACAAAAACCGGAAGGACCTCATCCAGCCGGAGTGCCCAGTCACTTTCTGGATGGGGCCAGGTCAGTTGTACACCCCACTGCGGAGCCCATTCGGCGGGGAGCGTATAGTTGGTCTGCATAGTGAATTCCTTCCAGAGGCGATGCCTACATCATAGGCAATTCGGGGGTTTCCGTCAGCCATGCAGGCAGGCTAAACTGTCCGCATGGCGCATTCTAGCGAACGTTTAGATCATCTGCTTTCCCGACTGGGCTATTGTAGCCGTTCGGAAGCGCGTGATTTACTGCGCGAAGGGCGCGTGTCAGTGGATGGAATGCCGCTGCGCAAGGCCGCTACCAAGGTAGATCCAGCTACTGTGCAAATCGATGAAGAGCCTCTGGATCATCCCTATCCCCTTTATGTGCTGTATCACAAACCCCTCGGCAAGGTCTGCGCGCATGATGATCCTCGTGCCATTTATCAGGATTTTCCACCGCGATGGCGTTATCGGCGACCCAGCTTCAGCAGTGTCGGACGTCTGGATCGGGAAACCAGCGGCGTGTTGTTGCTGACTGATGATGGAGACTGGCTGCATCGTTGGACCAGTCCCCGCTATGAAATTCCGCGCCAATATCGAGTGACTTTGCAAAATCCTTTGCAAGGCCATGAAGTCGGCATCCTGGCTTCGGGTACCTTGCTACTGGAGGGAGAGCACAGCTCGTGCAAAGCGGCAGAAATGATCCCGCTCGGCACGACTGAACTACAATTGACCCTCCATGAAGGACGTTATCACGAAGTGCGGCGTATGTTTGCAGCTCTGGATAATTTGGTGTTGAGCCTGCATCGGGAGGCATTCGGACCTTTCACTTTGGATGATCTGGCTCCAGGACAGTGGCGGGAACTCAGCGAAATCGAACGGCAAATGGAGTCATAATCATGGTCTGGAAGCCGCATGTGACGGTTGCTGCAATTGTGGAGCAAGACGGGCGTTTTTTGCTGGTCGAAGAAATGGTGGAAGGACGCCGATGTTTCAATCAGCCTGCCGGTCACTGGGACCCTGGTGAAACCCTGCTTGATGCAGTCGTACGGGAAACGCTGGAAGAAACGGCCTATGCCTTTGCGCCCGAATATCTCACGGGCATTTATCATTGGGAGCACCCCGCCAAAGATTTGACCTACCTGCGTTTCGCTTTTGGCGGGAAGTTGGGTGACCAGCGTCCAGACTACACGCTGGATACCGGAATTATTGGTCCAGTGTGGATGACCCCGGCAGAAATACAGGCGCAGAGCGGACGCCTGCGAAATGTCATGGTGCAGCGTTGTATGGCGGATTATCTGGCCGGGAATCGCTATCCCCTAGAAATTTTACACAGTCTGACAGACTGACGTTGGCTCTGCCTCGTGCTATATTGGGCAAAAGGCATCGGTAGAGACGATGAATATGATAGACGCAGACGGCTATCGCCCCAATGTGGGCATGATTATTTGCAATGAACACAATCAGGTGTTGTGGGCCAAACGCCGGGGTGAGAATGCCTGGCAGTTTCCGCAAGGTGGAATTGATCATGCGGAAACACCAGAACAAGCCATGTTCCGTGAGCTCGAAGAGGAAGTGGGTACGGCCAAGGTCTGTATTATTGGGCGGACTCAGGGATGGCTGCGTTACGAGGTTCCCTGTTCCCGGCATCGTGCCCAGCGGCGTCGTTATCGCGGGCAGAAACAAATCTGGTTTTTGCTGCGTTTCGAAGGCGATGAGGCGGAAATAAACACCTTGACGACTCAGCACCCCGAGTTTGAAACCTGGCGCTGGGTGGATTACTGGATGCCTGCCCGGGAAATCATCGCCTTTAAACGGCGGGTTTACTGGCAGGCATTGCAGGAATTGGCCCCGCTGATTAATGTGGGACCGCCTCCTGCCGATGCTGCTGAGTCTAAGAGAAAAGTTTCCCCTTCAGCAGGTTAAGCCCCTGGCTCAACAGGTCTCCATCTCACACGTTAAACAAAAAATTCAGTACGTCGCCATCATGGACGACATAATCCTTACCTTCCGCACGCATTCTGCCCGCTTCCTTGGCACCATGCTCGCCCCGGTACTGGACGAAATCCGCGTAGGCGATAGTCTGGGCGCGAATGAAACCCCGCTCGAAATCACTATGAATGACGCCAGCTGCCTGGGGAGCAGTGGCCCCGATGGGAATGGTCCAGGCCCGTACTTCCTTGACGCCAGCCGTAAAATAGGTCTGCAGGCCCAGCAGGCCATAGGCGGCGCGGATGATACGATTCAGCCCCGGTTCTTCCAGTCCGAGGTCCTGCAGAAAGGCGCTTTGCTCTTCAGCTTCCAGTTCAGCCAGTTCGGATTCAATGGCTGCACACACCGGAACCACGCTGGCATGGCGTTCGCCCGCCCAGGCTTCCAGAAGCGGGCGCCAGGGTCCATCCTGAATTTCATCTTCCGCCACGTTGGCAATGACCATCATGGGTTTCATGGTGAGCAGAAACAGGCCACGCAAATGGGCTTTTTCTTCAGCACTCATGCTGAGACTCGCGGCAGGTTTGCCACTATTGAGATGTGGTAGCAGGCGGGCCATGGCAGCGGCTTCGGCGACGGCATCCTTGTTGCCACCCTTGGCCTGGCGGGCAACCCGCGCCTGAGCTTTTTCGACCGTACTGATATCCGCCAGAATCAGCTCCGTCAATACAGTATCCAGATCGGCCACCGGGTCCACCTGACCGCTGACATGAACGACGTTGGGATCTTCAAAGCAGCGCGTAACCAGGGCAATAGCGTCCGTTTCCCGAATGTGGGCCAGAAACTGGTTGCCCAAACCCTCGCCCTGGGCAGCGCCCGCCACCAGCCCGGCAATATCCACAAACTCCATGGTGGCCGGAACCACATTTTGGGGCTTGACGATTTCAATCAGCGCCTGCAGCCGGGGGTCCGGCACGGATACCAGACCAACATTGGGTTCTATGGTGCAGAAAGGATAATTTTCAGCAGCGATACCGGCTTTGGTGATCGCATTGAACAGGGTGGATTTGCCCACATTGGGGAGACCGACGATGCCACAGGCCAAAGCCATAAAAAACTCCTAATCGCTGTGCAGGGTTTTCTGGGCCGCATCACTGCGACCATCAAGAAATTCCGGAAGAACCGCCAGGCTGCGATCAATTGCCAGATCAATCGCGGATTTATCCATTGTCGAAGGCGCGCCCAGTACATAATGAATCACGGCATCCTTGTGTCCAGGATGGCCGATGCCAAGGCGCAGGCGCCAGTAATCCCGCGTACCCAGCGCCCGATCCAGATCGCGCAGGCCGTTATGCCCGCCATGTCCGCCACTCCATTTCAAACGCGCCGTGCCGGGCGGTAGATCGAGCTCGTCGTGTATCACTAAAATACGCGCCGCCGGCACCTTGTAAAAAGCGGCCATGGCCTGGACCGGCGCACCGCTGCGATTCATGAAATCCTGGGGCAGGCACAAGCCCAGTTGTTGTCCGGAATTTTGCGTAGTTGCTGCCAGACAATGCCAGCGTGATTCCAAACGTAAAGACGCTCCAGCCTTTTCTGCAAAGGTCTGGAGCGCCCAGAAACCGGCGTTGTGACGGGTGCGGGCGTATTCTGCCCCGGGATTTCCCAGCCCCGCCAGCAACCAGTCCATTTTACCTCACTCGGCGGCTTCGGGGGTTTCTTCCGCTTCAGCGCCGGTACGGGGGCTGTGAATGGAGACAATCTCCTTATCATCTTCATGCTGGAGCGGAATCAGGATAACACCGGCCGGCAGGCTGATCTGCGACAGATGCAGGCTCTCGCCTTTTTCCAGATTGGCAATGTCCACTTCGATGGCTTCGGGCAGGCGATCAACCGGTGCTTCCACTTCCACGTCCGTCAGGGCGCGGTGCAATACGCCACCAGCCTTGATACCCACACAGGTGTTTTCGTGGAGGAAGTGGATGGGCACGTGCAGACGCACGGTTTCACCGGCATGAACCCGCATGAAATCCATGTGCAGGACTTCTTCCTTGTAGGGATGCATCTGCAGATCACGGATCAGGGCGGTTTCCTTACCCTTGGGGAATTCCAGGGTGATCACATGCGTATAGGCCCGTTCGTCAGCCAGAAGCTTGCGCAACAGGCGCGCTTCAATGCTCAGGCCCATTGCTGCCTTGTTATCCCCATAAAGTACGGCCGGGACCATGCCCGTACGGCGCAGGCGGCGACTGGCGCGGCGGCCGTTTTCTTCACGCGGTATGGCCGCAATTGCAAAATCTGTCATTTTCAGTACTCCTTATTGTGCTGTGGATTGAGCGGGGCGAGGGT
The DNA here is from genome assembly GCF_015100075.1 of Acidithiobacillus sp. HP-11. Taxonomy (NCBI): domain Bacteria; kingdom Pseudomonadati; phylum Pseudomonadota; class Acidithiobacillia; order Acidithiobacillales; family Acidithiobacillaceae; genus Acidithiobacillus; species Acidithiobacillus sp. HP-11. Next base: position 62,534 of record NZ_JACKYY010000006.1, on the reverse strand, counting down.
TGACAGAACCTTTCTCCCCATAACTAAGGGGCGCATCATAATGCGCGCTTGCCGATTGAGCAACCTTTGCTGGCATTTTTGTGGATAATTTTTGTGGAGCTGGAGCTGGAGCTGGAGCTGGAGCTGGAGCTGGAGCTGGAGCTGGAGCTGGAGCTGGAGCTGGAGCAGGAGCAGGAGCAGGAGCAGGAGCAGGAGCAGGAGCAGGAGCAGACTGGTCCGGCTGCAAATACGCCTTAATGACGGCACGAGCTACCGGTAGGGCTTGCCAGGCATTGTATCCGCCATTTTCGACCACCACCGCTACGGCAATTTTGGGATGATCCACTGGTGCCCAGCCAATAAACAGCGAGTCATTGTTGTAAATGGTGCGTCCATTTTTATAGCCCATAGGGACCTGGGCCGTACCGGTTTTGCCGGCAATGCTGATACCGGGAATGCTCACCGTATGGCAGGTGCCGGTATTGACGCAGGCTTCCATGCCCAGATGCACCGCATGCATGGCTTCGGCAGAAATATGCAGATTTACGGGCGCGGCATTGGGAATAGGAATAGTCTTGCCGCTTTGCGGGTCAATGAAGGCCTTGGCGACCTGGGGTTGCACCAGATAGCCGCCATTGGCGAGGGCAGAAACGGCGCGGACCAATTGTAGCGGCGTTTCCAGTAAATAGCCCTGACCAATACCCAGAATCACCGAGTCACCGGTGTACCAGGGGGCATGAAGATGCGCGCGCTTCCAGGCCGGAGTCGGGACCAGACCGTTTGCACCACCGGGCAGATCAATGGGTGTTTTCTGCCCGAAGCCGAAACGCCAGAGAGTCTTGTCCTGCAAATTAATCCCCATTTTTACGGCCAGCTTGTAGTAGAAAACATCCACTGACCAGGCCAATGCCTTGGTGATGCCGGTCTCCCCGAAACCACCGCGATTCCAGTCCCAGTAGGTGTGTCCTCCCAACTGATAATTGCCGGGGCAGTAAGTATGGAAATCCGGGCTGATCACGCCTTCCTGAACGGCCTGGATGGTGTAAAAGGGCTTTGCGCAGGAACCCGGCGGGTACAAACCGTTATCGGCCCGGTTCATGAGTGGTCGGCCCGGATTGTTGAGCAGTGATTGCCAGTGCGCATTACTGATGCCATCCACAAACCAGTTGGCGTTAAAGCTGGGGCTGGTGACCATGGCGAGAATGCCGCCATTATTGGGGTCCATGGCGATAACCGCACCGCGATAGCCTTTACCCTGCAAGGCTTCTGCCCCTGCCTCCTGAACCCGCAGCCGGAGATGGGTCATCAGATTACTACCAGGATGAGCGGCAATCTGTCGGAGAGTGCCTACTGGTAAACCCCGGGCATTTATATCCTTGATTTCATAACCCATGACGCCACGCAGCTGGCGTTCGTAATAGCGTTCCAGGCCGTTTTTACCGATATAATTGCGTCCTACATATTTACTGGCATGAAAATCTTTCAGATCGGCAGCGGTAATCGGTCCGACATAACCGACGACATGGGAAAACAAGGCGTCATAGGGATAATGGCGATGCATCATGGCGACAATACGCACGCCCGGCAGCTCCATGGCGCGGACGGATACGGCTGCAATTTGCGTCGGATTCAGATCAGCCTTCAAAACAATCGGGTCAAAGTCCGGCTTGCCGGCGCGCCGTGCGGCAAATTGCTGCAGATTTTCCGGACTCAAGTTCAGAAGATGCTGCAAAAATTGCAGGCTTTGTTGCAGATGGGGGACCTGATCCGGGGTGATTTCGAGAGCATAGGTGGGCAGGTTTTCTGCCAGAATCTCTCCATGATCCGCCAGAATCAGGCCCCGAGGCGGAGCCAGGGGCACCAGAGCCACATGATTGTCATAGGCCAGCTCGCGAAATTTGGAATAATGCAATACCTGCAGGTCCACTATCCGCAAAACAACCCCCAGTATGGCCAGGAGCATCAACAGGGCCGCAACACCCAGGCGAAAGCGAAAACTGCGCGTACGTTTCAATGATTCGGATAAGGGCATGGGCGCAACAGACCTGCTTCAATTTGCAAATGACGGAGGTGCTTCGTAAACTCGGTGTCGGAATGTCCGGCTAAAAGTGGGTAGCGCAGTGTTAGAATCCCGATATGAGTCCCTGTTTGCAGAGTTGGAGAATGCTATCACGGATTATCGCGGATTGCGTCGACAACTGGAAGGAGATAGTCGCAACAAGCATTCTGTGCAAGCCCTGCAGGCCCAGATTCAAAAGCTGAAAGCAGAAAACCGGATGCTGCAAGAGCGTCAGGAAGAAATCTGTTTGCGCCTGAATGATCTGCTGGCGCAGGTCAATTGCTGGGAAAACGAACTTTGACATCCTCCCCGACATGAATGTCGGGGATTCCTGAATTCACAATCAGGTCTTTCTGCTTCATCGAAATCAACCCGTTCTACCTTACAGTAGGACAGGACTTACGTTTTCTCCACAGACGAGCTCCGCAAGTCCTGCGGTTAGTACATTACGAGCAGCGTTAACATCCCGATCATGGATGGAACCACATTCGGGACAAGTCCACTCGCGGATGTTCAATGGCATCTTTGAAACGATATGGCCGCAGTCCGAACAGCGTTTGCTGCTGGGGTACCAACGGTCGATTTGGACCAAAGTCCTGCCGTACCACTGCGCCTTGTACGCTAACATCCGTACAAATTCGCCCCATCCTGCATCGCTAATGGCTCGGGCCAGGCAGTGGTTTTTCTGCATATTGGATACCGCAAGACTTTCCATGGCGATGACTTGGTTCTCGTCAATCAACCGGCTGGAGAGTTTGTGTAAAAAGTCCTTGCGGGTATCCGCAATTTTTGCGTGTAAACGTGCAATTTTCCACTTCGCTTTGGCTCGATTACAAGAGCCTTTTTGTTTCCTGCTCAAACGACGTTGCAACCTTACCAATTTCGTCTCGTTTTGGCGCAAAACGTTGGGGGATGCGATCTTTTCACCGTTAGATAGAATCGCAAAATGCGTTAGGCCAAGATCAATTCCTATCTGGTTGTTTACAGGAACCTTCACGCTCACAGCATCATCACACAAAAAGTTGACGAAGTATCGTCCGGCCGTATCTTTACTGACGGTTACCGTCGTTACTTTGGCGGCCTTTGGAAGGGTCCGGGAAAAGATGATATTCAATGTCTCTTTCATCTTGGCGAGTTTTAAAGTCTTCCCGTTCCATTGAAAGGCGCTGTCCGTATACGTAGCCGATTGGTTACCATCTTTGCATTTGAAAGTTGGATAACCGGAGCGCTTTGCAAAGAAGTTCCCAAACGCGGTTTGCAGATGCCGAAGCGATTGTTGCAATGGGACGCTGGAGACCTCATTCAACCATGTATAATCCGGCATCTTCTTCATGATAGTCAGTGCAGCGGAGGTTTCGTGGTAGCTTATGTGCTCGTGCCGCTTCATCCACGCGTCAGAACGTAAACGTAGCATGTGATTGTAGATGAACCGCGCACAACCGAAGGTCTGAGCCAAAACCGTTATCTGCTCAGAAGTCGGATAGAATCGGAATCTGTAAGCGCGCTTAATATCCATTTTCAGAATTTTACACAATTCAATTTTAAGTGTAAAGTGTTTTTATCGTGCTATCCATCTCAGCCCTAAAGGACGAAGTTTTCGCGCATTTTTGATAAAATCATCAGGGAGAAGTCTGTGTCCGAAGTCAAACCCACAAATGTCGTGCAACAAATTTCCGTCACCCTGCTGGATCAGCATTATCAGATACCCTGTCCGGATGAAGAACGGGAGCTGTTGCTGGAAGCCGTGCGACTACTCAATGAACAATTGGAGGTGGCCAGAAGCCGTGGCAAATTGCTCAGCCGGGAGCGCGCTACCCTGATGGTGGCCGTGAATCTGGCAGCGGATTTGCAGCGTACCCGGCAGACATTGCTGGCGCGTGAGCATGATCTGCAGCTCGTCGAACAGCGTCTGCAGCAACTGGTTGACAGAGCGAAGGGCTCAGAGTAACTTGAAATTGCCTCCTGCGAGGCACGAGTGGCCGAGACGATTCCTGAACCAATACTGTCTATCCAGGGAGTCCCCAGTCATCATCGTGGTGTGCAGCTCCCTAGCGGAGTAGCCTGAAGCGATGTGTGGATTCCCACCTGTTCATCAGGTTCTGGGGGTAGCGGGCCGCACGACCATCGCGGGAGGTTTTTTGTTTTCTGAAACTGAAACAGCAGATTCATCTGATCCGGTTTCCAAGGGTAGCTTGCGCAGAACAATGCGGCAGCAACGCTGGACTCTTTCTCCGCAGCATCTCCAGCAGGCGGCGCTGGCACTCTCCCGGCAAATTCTCCAGCTTAGCCATTACAAAAAGGCTCAGCGCATTGCCCTTTATTGGCCCATGCAGGGCGAAATCAATCCTCTCCCGCTGATGTACCATCGCCTGAGTCGTCACAAACAGTTCTATTTGCCGGTACTATCAGGAAGTTTTGCGCAAAAGCTGCGTTTCGCGCCATTTCATGGGGAGAGCCGCATGCGCCCCAATGGCTTCCGTATTCCCGAACCGCAGGTGGCAGCTGATTTGCTGATGACTCCGCAGGATCTCGATTTGTTGATTCTGCCCCTGGTGGCGTTTGATACAGAAGGTTATCGCCTGGGTATGGGCGGGGGATTTTATGATCGCAGCCTCGCCAGCATCTCCCACCGTCAGCATTGGCAGCACCCGCGCCTGCTGGGGGTCGGCCATGCTTTTCAGCAGTTAGACAGAGTCCCCCGCGAACCCTGGGACGTGCCACTCAGCATCATCTGTACCGACCTCGCCTGTCACCGCATTATGGTTTGATTGTATTGAAATAATTTGGATATATTTTCAAGATTCGTTGAGCGCAGCCATTACGAACAGCGTTAAACCAATGGCCATGAAAAGTCCTCCGGTTCCTCTCTGTAAAATCTGATGTGCCCGGGGGCTTCGCAACAACGCACTGATTCTGGTTCCCAATTGTGTATAAACCATATACCAGCTCATTTCAATGAGCCAGAAGGTAAATATCAACTCTGCAAACTGTATCCAGGGGTTAGCCTGAGGACGCATGAATTGTGGCAGCAACGCGACGGTAAAAAGCAGCGCTTTGGGATTGGTGATGGTGACCAAAATACCGGTGCGATACAAAGCTGCAGGGCGCTGTATCGGGGTTCGGGTTACTGCCAAATCCTGGATATTTTCTGGGCGCCGCCCGCCTGACTGCCATGCCCGGATTCCCAGATAAATCAAATAAGCAGCACCTAAAATGCGGACCAGATCAAAAATACGGGGCCAGGTTTGGAAGAAAATACCGAGTCCGGCTGCGGATAAAGTAATCATCAACAGAAGGGCCGTCATGCATCCCAGCATGGTTGCCATGGATCGACGCCAACCATACAGGGCACCATGACTCATCACCAGCATCATGTTGGGACCTGGAATTGCAGAAATTACCAGCACGGTAAGCGCGTAAAATATCCAGATATGCAGTGTCATGCCGGAGTGAGCCACGCGCTGCGGCGGGCGCTTACCACTGCGTCAACGTCCTCCAGCCACTCGAGCCAGAAGGTATCCTGCGGCGGGGCAACAGGGGTCAGGTGGGTCTGGTAAAGTACGTCATCGCGAAAGTAGTGGAGGCGCAGCGGGCAACCGGGGATGCCGGTGCTGATTTGCCCGGCGAAACTGTCCGCCGTGCAGCGCATTCCTTCCAAAGCAACGAGGATATCATCGGGGGACAAACCGGCGGCTTCTGCCGGGCTGCCACTGAGGACCTGACGGATTTGTGCGCCTTGCGGCTGGCTTTGCCAGTGGGCACCAATCCAGGCCGTCGGCACGGTCGCAGCCGCCTCGCCGCCTGAATCACTCAGACCGGTGGCGGGACGGCTGTGCAGGGCAATGCCCATGCGTGCCAGGAGAGCTTCCAGAGGCAGTTCGGCGCGGGCTTCTATCCAGGTTTTCAACTGTTCTGCCATTTGCGTACCAGCAAGGTCGGCTATTTGTTGCAGGGCTTCTCCCTCGGGGAGTGCCTTGCCCGTCTGGCCGTGCTCTTTCCAGAAGTGCATCAGCAAGTTATCCAGACTCAAACGGCCGGCACTTTCCAGACGCAGGCTCAAGTCCAGACAGAGAGCTAGCAGCGCTCCCTTGTTGTAATAACTGATTTCAAAATTGGCGCTGTTGACATGCGGATGATAAAGCTTGAGCCAGGCATCTTCGCTGGATTCTGCCAGGCTTTGCAGATATTGGCCGGGGCGTCTTTGCAGGCGCGTCCATTCCTGAGCGATCCCTTGCAGGTATTGTTCCGGACTGATTAAACCGGCACGACAGAGGCAGAGATCATCGTAGTAAGAGGTAATTCCTTCAAATATCCAGAGATCCCGGGAAAGTTCAGCACGCTCCAGGGAGCTGGCGCTGAATACCGCCGGTTTGATGGCTTGTACCAGCCAGCTATGAAAATATTCATGGCTGACCAGGCCCAGAAAGCGCCGATAGTTTTTGGGGTCGCGGCCGGTCAGGTCATCCCGGGCGCAAACCAGAGCGCTGGAGGCCCGATGCTCCAGACCACCATAGTCGTTGCTGCGCGCCTTGCACAGAAAATGATATTCCCGAAAAGGCGAATCCCCCCAGAACTTCTGCTGCCAGTCACAAATGCGGGCCATGTCTCGTCCCAGCGCCTGCAGATCGGCCTGATGTTCTCCCTGAATCAGCAAGTGGTGAGGCAACCCACCCGCCTCAAAATTCAGCAGGGTCAGTGTACCCATCAACAGCGGATGATCAATAAATGCCCGATAATTTTCTGCCTGAAACTGACCCCAGCCCCAAGTTTCACCCGCCACGCGGGGCATGGAAGTCCCCAACTGCCAATGATCCGGGCCGGTAATGCGCAAGGCATGCATTTGTTGCTCCTGACCGACTACCCGTAAAAACAGGGCGGGGCCATTAAAAAACCCGCCCAGTTGATCCAGAAAAGCCGTACGCACCGATTGATCCAGCGCATAAACACTATAAGAGATCTGGAGAGGCCCTTTTACAGCGGCACAAACCCAGCGATCAGTGGCCATTTTGTGCAGTTGGACTGCTGCGCCCCGGCATTCTGCGGATATTTGGGTAATGTGGCGGGCCAGATCGCGGATGGTGTAACTGCCCGCAACCCAGGCCGGCAAAGCCAGCACCTGTCCATCAGGATCGGGCTCGGGGATTTCCAGGGTGACCCGGAACAAATGCGCCTCGGGTTCCAGATGGATGCTGTAAGAGAGAGCAGGGGATTGCATGGGAAATTACTCCGTTTCAGCGCCAGGCCGGGGCGAGACTCCGAAATTGGGGATGGGCCGCATCGCCGAGCCATTCATAAAATACCGACTCTGCCACCGCGACGGTGATACCCGCCTGACGCAGACGTAACAGAGCCGATTGGGCATTTGCGTCGTCGCGGCTGGCGCAGGCATCGGCGACGACAACAGGCTGCCAACCAGCGCTATGCAGATCCAGGGCGGTTTGCAGAACACAAATATGGGTTTCGACGCCGGTCAGGATAATCTGACGACGACTCTGCTCAGTTTCCAGTAAGTTTCGGAGCGGAGCATGCCGCCAGCAGGAAAACACCGTTTTGTCCAATGGGGGGGCACAGAATGACTGCAGGTCGGCACGAATCGGTCCCAATCCTTTGGCATATTGGACAGTAGCCAGACGCGGGATTTCCAGAGCCGCCGCAGCGGCCAGCAAACGCGTAACGTTTTGAATGGCTTGGTTGCGTTCTGTCTCTGGGATGGCACCCAGGAGACGATCCTGCATATCAATGGTCAGGATCAGGCTCTGCTGGGCTTCAATACGCATGGCCGCTCAAAAAACAAAACGACCGGGCAGTGGGGCATGCCGCAGGGGAGTGACTTCGGTTTCAAAAAGTACGGTTGTTTCATAAACGTCCTGCTGAGTGCGCGTGATGCGCTGGGCGCGCATGGCAGGACCCTTACCGATAATGACTACCAGACGCCCACCCACCGCCAGTTGTTCCTTGAATGCCTCGGGCAATACGGGCAAGGAGCCGGTCACACATATGGCATCATAAGGTGCATGCTCAGCCCAGCCGCATGAGCCATCGCCGACATGCAGCTGCACATTGTGAATACCTTGTACCCGCAGATGGCCTTCCGCCAATTGCGATAAATCCGCACGATCCTCGACGCTATGCACCATGCCACTCAGTCTGGCCATAAGTGCGGCCATGTGGCCGGTTCCTGTGCCAATTTCCAGCACCCGGTGATGTTCGTGCAAATCCAGCTCCTGAAGGACACGAGCCTCCATTTTAGGCGTCCACATATGTTCGCCGTGGGCAATGGGCATGGCGTAATCGGCAAACGCCAGATGACGATAGGCGGTCGGCACAAATAACTCCCGCTTGACCTCGGTGACGATGGCCAGCACGCGCGGATCAAGCACATCCCAGGTGCGAATCTGGGTATCAATCATGGTACGGCGCAATATGTCAAAGTCCATAGCTTCAAGGGCTCCAGAGATTTTGGCTCATTTAGTCATGGGTTTCCGGGCAAGTCAATGACTTCCATTGGGCCAGCAGGCAAGAGGTCTTGCCATTGAGCAGATCATTCAGAAAGATTGGCTTGCAACGGTTCCTGTGCTCCAATAGGGAAATATCTCATTCAGGAGCTACCTTCTTGGAAAGCCGTGCGCACGCGCTGGTCGCGGTAGTTTTTTTGCTGGTACTTGGCGTCGCGGTCGCGATTGTCGGATTGTGGATGCATCACGGCGAAAAACCCGGGGTCAACTTTGATGTGATTTCGCCCTACAGTGTTACTGGCCTTAGCATTCAGGCGCCCGTGCGATTCAAAGGGGTGAGGGTGGGTGAGGTGACAGCCATCGGTCTGGACCCGACCAATCCGCGCATGATTCGGGTGAAAATCAAAGTCGATAAATCGACACCCATCACCCGGGCGACTTTCGCAGAACTGGCTCCTCAAGGGGTCACCGGTCTCAGCTACTTATCCTTAACCGACAAGGGAACCGATTTTGCCCCCATTACGCACAATCCGGGTCAGGTTGCTGAAATTCCCATGCATCCCAGCTTTTTTGAGGTGCTGTCCCGCAATGGCGAGTCTCTGGTAAACCGCAGCAATGAGTTGGCGGATCGTCTGAATGACCTGCTCAATGACCAGAACCGTGCCCGTTTCGGGCAAACCCTGACGCATCTCGATCAGGCTACTCAGGACCTGGTGCAAATGGAAGATGCCATGATGCCGGCGCTCAAGGCGCTTCCCGCCATGGTGGCTGCCACCCAATCCACCATGGTCGCCAGTCATCAACTCATCCAGCATTTAGATACCCTGGCAGTACAGGCGCAAGCCCCCCTGGCGAGTGCTACCCAGGCGGCCAAGTCCCTACAAAAATTGGGTACTGCCAGTGAGCAGGCAATGAATACGTTAAATTACCAGACACTTCCCCAGGTCCGGCAATTGACCAGCAGTCTGCTGCATAGCAGTGAAGCGCTGTCCAGCCTCAGCCAGTCCCTCAAACAATCCCCTCAATCCCTGCTTTACGGAACTCAGGGGCCACCCCCAGGCCCGGGTGAGTCGGGTTTTTCTGCAGGAGGTCACTAAGCTCATGAGAGTTGTTCGCATGCCACGTTTATGGGGCGCAGCCCGTCTGGGATTTTTGGGGACCGCTTTTTTGCTTGGGGGTTGTGCCACGGCGACGCCCTGGCAGACGCCCTACAATATCACTGCGCTGCACTCGTCGGTGCCTGTTGAAGCCAAAAATGCACCGCACACTGCTCAAGTCGTTTTGCAACTGGCCTCGGTCAGCGCCCCCTCCTGGCTGGATACCAATGCCTACCAATACCACCTGCTTTATCAGAATCCCCAAATGCTCCTGTCTTATCGGGATGCGCGTTGGGTAGGGACCCCGGCGGAAATGCTGGATATGCGTCTGCTGCAGCATCTGCAGCAAAGCCAGCACTGGAAAGCCGTACTTTCCGGGCAGTCCAGTGGTGCGGCACAATATGTGCTCCGCCTGCACCTGAGTAATTTCGTGGTAAATTTCACTGCACCCCGGGCTGGTCAGGCGCTAATAGCAGGTACAGCCACTTTATTGAATGACCGCAATTATCAGGTCATCGCCCAGCATGCATTCCAGGAAAGAGTGCCACTGAAAACCGCTTCGGCGGCGGGTGGAGCGGCCGCCATGACCCGGGCCGGCAGTGATTTGGTGGGGGCGATCAGTGCCTGGGTTAACCAGTATCAGTGAATCAGGTGTGTTTGATCACCAGCACCGGACAGTGGGCGTGGTTGAGCACGTCATTGGCTACAGAACCCAATAGTAAGCGTCCCAGACCACTATGACCATGGCTGCCGACCACCAGCAGGTCGGCCTGATGGGCCTTGCCATAAGCGGCAATGGCTCGGCCAATATTGTCCGCACTTTCCTCCAACACCATTTCTGCTTGCATCCCCTCGCTGTCCATCGCCTCGTGGAGCTTGTCCATTTCGGCGTGGGCCAGATGCAGCAGCTTTTCCCGAAGATCCAGGGTCGGGGGCAGGATTTCCTCAGGCATCTGCAAATTCAGCATTTGCGGGTTGAACACATGGATGACGGTGAGTTTGGCCTGATGCAGTCGCGCTTCCTGAGCCGCCGCCAGAGCGGTAGGCAGCGCCATTTCTGAAAAATCTACGGCCACCATTACATGCTGCACTGGAAAATTATCCATGATCCTGATCCTTATGGTTGGTGAACAGGCGAACTCGCGTTCAGGCGGTCCATCAGTTCGGCTTCATTCACCAGCGTGTTTTCGCTGGCGCGGCGCGCCCGATATTCCCAAACATTCTGCGCCAGTACCTTGTCACTGACCACCACTCGATGGGGCAAGCCGATCAAATCCATGGTCGCAAACTGCACCCCCGGTCGCTCATCCCGATCATCCAGCAGCACACTGATACCCGCCTGCTCCAGACGATCATGCAGAGCCTGAGCGGCGGCGGCAACTTCTGGGAATTTGCGGGTATTGATGGCGACGATGCCCACATCGAAGGGGGTCAGCGACGCGGGCCAGATAATGCCGCGTTCATCAAAATGCTGCTCCACCGCCGCTGCTACTACCCTGGATACCCCAATTCCGTAGCAACCCATGGTCACTGTGGCGTCGCGTCCGCTTTCGTCCAGCACAGTGATTTTCATGCGTTCACTGTAAACCTGCCCGAGCTGGAACACATGCCCTACTTCAATGCCCCGGCGGATGCCCAGCGTACCGTTACTACAGTGGGGGCAAGGGTCGCCTGCCCGGACATTGCGCAAGTCGGCGCTGTCCGGGCAGGAAAGATCCCGATCCCAGTTGAGATTCACCCAATGACTGTCTATTTCATTGGCCCCGGTGCTGAAATTGCCGACATTCAGGGCGCGATGATCGGCCAGCACCCGAATGGAAGTTTTTAAATCTTTGGGGCCGATGAAGCCCAGGGGGGCGCCAGTCGCGGCCTCGGCCTCTTCGGGCGTGGCCATTCTGACTTCGTCCACTTCCAGGGCATGGGCAGCCTTGATCAGGTTCAGTTCGTCATCGCCGCGTAACAGCAGCATGACCGGTTGCTCACCCGCCACGACCAGCACGGTTTTGACGATCTGGCTGCTGGAAATGCCCAGCATGGCAGCCTGTTCGGCTACCGTCCGGATACCCGGCGTCTGCACCCGCGCCGCCTCCAGAGGGGCTTCTACGGGCGCAGCTTTAGCGGGACTGCTGGCTTTTTCCATATTGGCCGCATAATCACAGTGGTCGCAGGACACAATGGCATCTTCCCCGGAATCGGCCAGAACATGAAATTCGTGGGAACGCTTACCGCCAATCGCCCCGTTGTCTGCTTCCACCGCCCGAAAATCCAGACCCAGGCGGGTGAAGGTCCGTTGGTAAGCGTCATACATGGTCTGATAAGTGATTTCCAGAGAAGCATGATCCACATGAAAGGAATAGGCGTCTTTCATGATGAATTCGCGGCCACGCATCAGCCCGAAACGGGGTCGGATTTCGTCGCGGAACTTGGTCTGAATCTGATAAAAATTGACGGGAAGCTGCTTGTAGGAATGAATTTCGCGCCGCGCTAAATCGCTGATGACTTCTTCATGGGTAGGACCCAGACAAAAATCGCGCTGGTGGCGATCCTTGAGGCGCAGCAGTTCCGGCCCGTATTTTTCCCAGCGTCCTGATTCCTGCCACAGCTCGGCGGGCTGAACCACCGGCATCAGCACTTCCTGGGCGCCGCTGCGGTCCATTTCCTCGCGGACAATGCGCTCCACCTTGCGCAATACCCGTAAGCCCAGAGGCATCCAGGTATATAATCCCGAGGCAAGGCGGCGAATAAAGCCCCCGCGCAGCAGCAACTGGTGGCTGACGAGTTCCGCCTCGGCGGGAGTTTCTTTCAGGGTCGGAATGAAAATCTGACTGGCGCGCATAAAAATCTCAAATGAAAAGTTAGCGCACAGTGTAAGAAAGGCCACAGCACAAAGAAAGAGGTAAAGCTTTTTACTAACGAATCAGGATGACTTGAACTTCAGTACTTCAGAGAAGCCTATGAGTTTATGGATAAGCAAGCAACGCGGAAGCATCCAGTACTGACTTACTCATATTTTGCTGCAAGGGGTCGTTCGGCGATGATCTCTTCTGTGTGTGGTCTGCTGTGTTAGTTATTATCTGTCAATTTTTGGAACTCTAGTTTAGACATTCAGCCCGGCTCCGCCGGGTTTTTATTTTCTATTTTTGCTACGAAAGTGCTTGACACCGTGATAGTGCCGTGCGGCCGACCCTTTGGAAAAAAGGGTCGGCCAATGAGAAGCGTTTTAGGCTTCTCGGAATCACTGCCATGTCCTTTCAGCGTCTCGTTACCCTCCGCCTTTCAGAATGGATTTCCTACTTTCTCGCGGCCGTGCCGCCCCGCTCGCGGCGCAGCTTCCTCGAACTGCTTTGCGGGTGCCTGATCTCCCCTGATGGCTGGGTCACCCGTGCCCTCAGCCATATTTCGCTGCGCTGCCATTGGACCACTTATTACAAACTCCTGGAGCGTGAATCCTTGCGGACCCAGGTTCTGGCCATTGCCCAAGTCCGATGGCTCCTGTCCGTTTTGCCGCCACTACCGATCGTCGAGTTGATCATCGACGATACGCTGGTCCTGCGACACTCTACCAAGGCCCCAGGCGCGACCATCCACTTCGATCACAGCCATAAGCACAACCGCCCCCGTTATGTCCTCGCCCAGAACTGGGTAGGGCTGGCGTTGACCCTGCGGAGCCGCTCCGGCAAAGCCCTTTCCTTTCCCATTCGCTTGCGCCTCGTGCCCCGCACCGGTAATACCCACAAGCTGAAAATCGCCGGGGCATTACTGCGGGCCTTTATACCCCACATCCCCGTACCCGTCCGTTTGCTCACCGATGCCTGGTTCATGCGCCGCCGCCTGCTTTTGCCCCTGCTGCGTCAGCGCGGCCAGTTCATCGGCCAGGTGCGCCAGGATACCGCACTGTATCGGCAGCCCCCGCCCAAACCCGCCAAAGCGCAACGGGGTCGGCCCCGGAAATATGGGGACAAACTGACCCCGGAAGCCCTGACCTCACTCCCCACGGAGATCCTCACCCTGTTTGTCTATGGGAAATGGCAGAAAGTCCGTCTTCAATCCATCGTCGCCCAGGCACGCTTCCTCAACGGCCATCCCGTCCGGGCAGTCTGGAGCGCTATCTACGATACAAAACACCATCGATGGTCGCCCACACGCCTTTATCTCGCTTCCGAAACCGATCTGACCGCCCCTGAAATCGTCACCCTCTATGGCAATCGTTGGCAGATCGAACCCCTCTTCCATAATCTGAAACGCTGGTGGGGCATCAATAACCTCTGGCAGCAAAGGCGCGCGGTTCTCGAACGCTGGATGCAAATTCGTTGCATTGCCTGGTCCATGGTGCAGCTCCTCGCGGAAACGGTCACCGAGGACTTTCCCATGACCGCCATAGCGCCTTGGCGTATCGCTACGCCCGTCACTGCAGGACTCATGGCCCAATGGCTCCATCTGCATTTTCTGCGAGTTCCCTTCTGGACGGGCTATGATCCAAAGTCCGGGAAATTCCAGTGCCCAAATCCTGACTTTTGGGCCGATACTGATGACCCACCCCGCAAAAAGGCTGCTTGACGCACTTCTACCCCAAATTTACTGCATCATATCGCCACTCACTGAGACAGGCGAGGAAGCGGAATGTCTAAACTTCAGTTTTGGAATAAACCACGGCTTCCTCGTACTGCTTCTTCCGGGTGAAACCGGTGCTGATTATCGGGTTGCTCGCGGCTTTCCATAAAGTCGGCACTGACCCCTTCACCATTAAACCAGCTTTTCCAGGATTCCCCTGCAGGTACCAGGATGCGCACACGACCCAAGGCGACGACATCCACGCGCTTCACATCATTGGGGAAAGCGATGGATTTGGGCAGTCGTACGGCCTGACTACGATTAATTCGAAAGATGGTCGCTTGTTCCATGATGATAATCTCGGCGGTTTCAAGTTTGAAGTGCAACACCGCTGTTTAACTGTCTGATTTGCTGTGCCATCACTTCGGCTGGAGTTCGGAATCCCAAGGATTTCCTGGGCCGATTATTGAGTTCCTCCGCTACCTGAGTCAAACGCCGTTGTGAATATTCGGATAAGTCCGTGCCCTTGGGGAAATACTGACGCAGTAGGCCATTCGTATTTTCATTGGTCGGACGCTGCCAGGGGCTATGTGGGTCAGCGAAATAAACACGTATGCCCGTATTTCGCTCTAGTTCCTGATGCCGAGCCATTTCGCGACCCTGATCATAGGTGAGTGTTTGCCGGAAGCTCTTGGGCAGCGTACGCAAACGCCGCGTAAAGCTTTCCAGGATCGCCTCTGCCGTAGCATCCTCCACTCGCGCGAGGATGACGAAGCGACTGCTACGATCCACTAACGTGCCAATAGCACTGGCATTGAATGCCCCCTTGATCAGGTCGCCTTCCCAGTGACCGGGTACTTCGCGGGCTTGTGCTTCCTCCGGGCGCTCACGGATCGAGCGCATGTTCGTGATCCCGCCACGACGGTCTTTACCTCGTGTGCGGGGCTTGCGTTTGCTGTGCCCTCTGCGCAGTCCTGCAATCAATGCCTTGCGCAGTTCACCCGCCGGGTGGGCATAGATAAACTGGTAAATAGTCTCATGAGAGACGTGCCACTGTTTGTCTTCGGGATAGTCCATCCGCAACCTCCCCGCTATCTGCTCCGGTGACCACTTCCTTTGCAGAATAGCGTGTGTCACCGCGAGGGTTAAAGGCGAACCTTCAGTCAACTTCCTGACTCCCTTGCGTCGGCGCCTCTGCGCTTCTTCCCGACCGCATACGGCGTCATAGGTCTCTTCCACACGACCTCGCTGAATCTCCCGACTGATCGTGCTAGGGCTTCGGCCCAACAGCCTGGCAATGCCACGAATACTCAGCCCCTGATTCAATCCACGCTGTATCTGGTTTCGCTGATCGGGCATCAATTGTCTGTACTTTCTGGCCATCTCTCACCTCCGTCTGCCTTCGACCAGAGGTGTTGCACTTCATTTTAGAGCGCGCCCTCTATTGTATATGGCGCTTGGGATAACCTATCAGCCACGGAGCCTGGGGGCAATTATCAGAGACCCCATAGTCTGCGACGCATTTTCTGGCAGAGCTGACCGTACGGTGGCATAATCCCCCGCCAGCAGAAGCACCCGGCAGCACACTCCTATTTGGTGGATACCTATAAATTTGACCAGTCCCAGTCTTAGCGCGCAAAACGCCCACATTATTCTCATCAATTGGAATAGTCTTGCCGATACGAGGCGTTGTCTGCGGGCGCTGAGGGAACTCAGGGATACCCCGGGGCATGTCTGGATTGTAGATAATGGCTCGACGGATGGCAGTGCCGATGCCATAGCAGCCTGGTTAGCTTCTTCCACCTTACCGACTACGCTGATTCGAACCGGAGAAAATTTGGGTTTTGGCGGTGGGTGTAATGTCGGCATCCGCCACGCGCTGGATGCCGGTGCTAGCGCCCTTTGGATTCTCAATAATGATGCCATTGTCCACAAGGACGCCCTCAATGCGCTGCTGGCAGAGTTGCAAAGCAATGCGCAGGTGGGTGCGGTCGGCTCGGTTATTTACGATCTGGAACACCCGCAAAAGGTGCTGGTCTGGGGTGGGGGGCATGTCCTCTCGTGGTTGGGCCTCGCGCATCATGCCAAACGCGCGCTTCCCGCCGCACGGCTGGATTATCTGACAGGAGCCAGCATACTTTTGCGCCGCGAGGCGCTGGAGCAAATAGGCCTCTTCGATGATGATCATTTTTTCATGTACTGGGAAGACACCGACTTGTGCTACCGCCTACGGGCACAGGGCTGGCAACTGGCGGTGGCCGCCGATTCCCATATCTGGCATCAGCACTCGTCCAGTCTGGGGCACGATCATCCCCTGAAGGATTATTATGTGACGAACTCGGCGGGGCACTTTTTGTCCCGCTATGCGCGCTTTCCACGACTGAGCTGGACGTTGGGTTCTCTGGTGCGCATCAGCAAGCGTTTACGTGCCGGCCAAAGGAACAATATTCGTGCCATTTGGGAAGCGCGCAAGGGCTTGGCCTACAGCGAACAGGTGCCCACGCCGGTACCCTTGCCGCAAACCGAAAGGCGCCGCACCGTGCGCGTCGCCATAGAGGCCACCACCATGCAAGGACGTCCAGCGGGTATTGGTCATTTTTCCGAAGAACTGATTAATGTCCTGATCCAGACCCCGGCCGTAAAGCTGACCTATTTCACGACCACCGGCTACTCCGACCAACCCCCGCATCCTGCCGGATTGCACATTCCGCAACGGGGTGCGTGGAAAAAGAAAATTCCACTGGGCCGTGAAGTGCAATTTTATCTGCAGGGATGGCAACTGGAGCG
Source organism: Acidithiobacillus sp. HP-11 (assembly GCF_015100075.1). Lineage (NCBI taxonomy): Bacteria > Pseudomonadati > Pseudomonadota > Acidithiobacillia > Acidithiobacillales > Acidithiobacillaceae > Acidithiobacillus > Acidithiobacillus sp. HP-11. The sequence goes on along the minus strand of NZ_JACKYY010000006.1, from coordinate 45,606 downwards.
CCTCAAAAAGCGCTGGCGACCGGAAATTATTCTCGGCATGAACTACGTGCTGCCCAAGGGCCGTTCCCCACAGGTGCTGGTGGTGCATGACCTTTCACATATGGACATGCCGGAGGCGCATCCGCCGGGTCGGGTACTGTTTTTAAACCGTCACCTGCGTCCGGCCCTGGAAAGAGCCAATGCCGTAGTAACCATCTCGCATTTTACCAAGGGTGAACTCCTGAAGCACTTTCCGGAGTTGGCAGGACGCATTCATGTTCTGTATCCGGGCATTTCCGAGCGATTTTCCGCGCCTGTCAGCGAGCAAGCCCGGCGGGCATTACGCGTCGCCCTGGATGGAGATCCGCGCCCTTATTTTCTGTTTTTATCGACGCTGGAACCCCGCAAAAACATGGAGCGACTGCTCCTTGCCTATGAGGGGTTGGCAGACCGCATCAAACGCCAGTATCCCCTGGTGCTGGTGGGTCAGATGGGCTGGCAGGAAAGTCGTTTTGCCCCCATCCTCGAACGCATGCAGGCTCGGGGTGAAATTGTCCTGCTGGGCTACCTGCGCGATGAACTCTTACCCGCCTTATTGGAGCGGGCGGTGGCACTGATTTATCCCTCCCTCTATGAAGGTTTTGGTTTGCCGCCCGTAGAAGCCATGGCGAGTGGTTGCCCGGTATTAGCCGGCAATAGTACGGCTATTCCTGAGGTTTGTGGCGACGCCGTCCTTTACTGTGATCCGCTCAGTATAGAATCCATCCGCGACGGCATGATACGTCTGGCAGAAGAGCAAGCATTGCGGCAACAACTGATTGAAAAAGGCAAAGCACAGGCGGCGCAATATCACTGGCAGCGGGCAGGGGAGCAGATGCTGGAGATTTTGCGGGAAGTGGCGGGGCGGGGGTAGGATTACGAACTTTCATGCGGACCATGGCTCCCACAGTTGAAATGGCTAAGAACCAAGTCTACAATCCTGGATCTAGCCACTTGGAATAGAAGATAAGTCTTGTTGCTTACAATCTGCATCCCCACTCTGAACCGTTCCAAGCGAGCATACAGTCTTGCAAAGTATCTTGGTCATCATGTGAGTAGTCGATGGCCTGGAAAGGTAAGTATTGTTGTCTCTGACAACTATTCAAAGGATGATACATTTGAGCTGTTTAGCACAACGGAGATAGCAGGTGTGCTATTTATTCGAAGAGAGAGCTTCATTGACAGTGCTGAAGAACACATCATTAAGCTCATCGAAGAGAGTAACTCTGAGTTTATATGGTTACTTGGCGATGACGATATTCCAAATCTAGAAACCTTTGATCTGCTGGTTACTTTTCTTGAGCAGGACGCAGCAGATATATTTGTATTTAACCACAGCGAGATATTAATGGATGGAGATCTTCTTACCAATCAGATGCTCAATATGAACACTCAATATATCGATATATCTGGTCGGAAATTGCCTCAGGTTGTAGGTTTTATATCGACGCTGTCTATGTTTTCAAATGTTGTTTTCAAACGAGCCTGTCTTTCCACTATGAAAGGAAAAGAATTAATCGGTCTCAGTCCAATTTATTCACATGTGGCATGGTATATCATAAGCTTCAACGACAAGCGTGCTCGGGTTGTAAACTACCAGCTTGTCAATCATCGCGCTGACTTTAAAAGTATCAACACCTATTTCGCAGCCAGAGACAAGACTAAGAAGCAAAGTCGTTACTATTCTTGGACAACAGGTCTGCTGATCCTTATAAGCTACCTTGTTGAAAACAACTATTTGACTCCCCAAGAAGTAGCAATGATTTACGAGCATGATTTCAATGGTGTTCGATTCCGACTGGTTGACAGAGTAATGCATTTTATATTCCTTCGTTTACAGGCTGCTGCCGCAGATAAGAAAAAAAAGCAGTCCGAAGCTTACAACCAGATTACCGAAACAGAGTTCACTCTTTTTTTCAACACACTTCTGATATCAGATGCCCGGATGCAAGACCAGTTGTTCGTGCTGCAAAAAATCAATGATCAGCTTAACAAGCCAAATACTTCATGGCTTGCCTATAATTTGCTGATGAAAAAATTTAAAAAACTTCATGGATCGCAGACGCCTTGGCTGATGTATGCATCAGTTTATCTGGTAAAAATCCACGGGTATTCAATTTACAAGACAGTTACAGGTTATGTCGCCATCACAAATAGGGAGAATTACCACAACCATAATCGGGAGGAAATCTTGAACCAGGTTGATCCTGAAGAACGAATGGGGAAAGTTCTTTTTTCCAAAGAATTGGAAGCCTTGGACGCCAAAATCAGCGAATGTAGAGACTTTGACGACTCATATTACTCCCAAACAAGTTTGTATTCGGCCCAAGACTCGATCCTGTCAGAAGCTAGGCTCACAGGCTACTTCGCTTTGACGCCATTGAGGTGGTTTGGAAAATCATTGATATTAATACGTCTTTTGGTTGTGCGCACGGTAGCAAAAATATCTCGGTTCCTATTGCGAAAAATTTATGCATAGTCTGACCTCGGGTACTGAATTAGGGTTGTCACCCAAATGGAGTGACTTCTCTAACAATTGGTTTGGCAGTATTTTTACTGAGAACAATTCGTCCAATCCTTATTATGTTGTTACTCCAGCCTATACTAGGAAATCTGCAGGGATCCGGGTGCTGCATCTTCTCTGTAACTCGCTAAATAAACTTGGCTACAGAGCGCACCTGATCATTCAGCCCCAATTCAACTTCGCATCGCCGGTATCGCCATTTCTGAATACACCTGTTTTGACCAGGGCACAACTGATCAATGACTATCAGAGGGGGTTGACTCCCATAGTAATTTATCCTGAAACGATTGGCTCTAACCTGTTCAATGCCCCAGTGGCGTTTGAGTACCTATTGAATTTCGGGGGATTGCTTAGTGGGGCTGCTAATGAACATGTAATGCCGCAAATAGCATATTCTGAGCAAATTCGGAAAAAAAGTCCTGGTTGTATCCATACATTGTTCATTCCGACCTCGGATCCTCGGGTTTTTTATCCGCTCAAAGAAGATGTGGTCCGACAGGGAATCTATTTTTACGCAGCAAAATTTCAGAGTTTATACGGAAAAATTTTAAACCATCCAGAGCCTGGGATGATTGAAATATTCCGCAAAGGTATCTCGGCACAGAGCACTAAAGATCTGATTAGGATCTATCACACTGCAAAACGAATCTATCTATATGAAAATTCTGCGGTTGCAACCGAAGCGGCAATGTGTGGCTGTCCGGTAGTGTTCATGCCAAGCGATTTTCTTGATGCGAACATAACGGAATTTGAACTAGGATCAGATGGGATGGCTTGGGGAAACTCTAAAGAGGAGATAGTCAGGGCAGAAACCACAGTAGAAAAATTTTACAATCATTACATTGAAGCGTATAATATTTCTAGGTCTCAGCTTGAAGACTTCGTGGAGTATTCTCAGGAATTGGCTTCTCAAACTGATTATAAAGAAAAAATTAAGGTCTTTCATACTGAGTTTTTCGGTCAGCTTCTACGTTTGTTGAGTAACACTTATGGTCTGGCGCATAAGGTAATTTATAAAATCTCAAGGGGGTAAAATTGATAAATTTATCTTCAGTTCGTAAAGTATCACAATACAAGGCGGTGTGCTGTATTGATGATCAACAGTTTGCTTTTCAGATTCATTTTCTTCTTCAGCATCCTTTATAATAAACCATTATGAGAATCATTTTATGAAGGTAGTCATTCTTGCAGGTGGTTTGGGTACTCGAATTGCCGAAGAGACGTCACTGAGGCCAAAACCAATGATTGAAGTCGGTGGCAAACCTATCCTATGGCATATCATGAAAATCTATTCTGCGCATGGGATTGATGAATTCATTATCTGTCTCGGTTACAAGGGCTATATCATTAAAGAATATTTCGCAAATTATTATCTACATACTTCCGATGTAACATTCGACATGCAGAATAATTCCATGGAAATACTCCAGAACAATAGCGAGCCTTGGAAAGTTACGCTTGTCGATACAGGTGCTAACACGATGACTGGTGGTCGCCTCAAACGTGTTCGCAAATTTGTTGGAGATGGTACGTTCTGCTTAACTTATGGCGACGGAGTCAGTAATGTAGATATTACTTCCCTAATTGCTTTCCATAATGAGCAGGGCCGTCTCGCTACCCTGACAGCTGTTCAGCTGCCAGGGCGTTTTGGTGCTCTCGATATGGAACACCACAAGGTTTGTGGATTTCAGGAAAAACCGCAAGGGGGCGGTGGTTGGATCAATGGTGGTTTTTTTGTACTGTCCCCAAAAGTTATTGACTTCATTAGGGACGACGATACTGTCTGGGAACGTAGCCCTATGGAGAAGCTGGCACAGTTAGGCGAAATGTCGGCCTACATGCATCATGATTTCTGGCAACCAATGGATACTTTACGCGACAAAAACTATCTTGAAGATCTTTGGCAGTCTGGCCAGGCGCCTTGGAAGGTTTGGATTTGAATAATCCATTCTGGAATAGAAAAAAAGTGTTTGTCACTGGGCATACTGGGTTCAAGGGCAGCTGGCTCTGTCTATGGCTACAGGAATTGGGTGCCGAAGTCACAGGTTTTTCCTTGCCGCCTCCAACTAACCCGAGCCTTTTCGAGGTTGCCCGCATTTCTGAAGGTATGCATTCGATTGCTGGAGACATTCGTGAGTTAGAAATTCTTACTGCGGCTATGCATGCAGCTTCCCCTGATATTGTTATCCATATGGCTGCGCAACCTTTAGTCCGTTATTCTTACGCGGCGCCAGTTGAAACTTATGCGACCAACGTTATGGGTACGGTCCATGTACTTGAAGCTGTTCGTACAACTCCTTCTGTACGGGCTGTCGTTAATGTAACTAGCGATAAATGTTATGAAAACAGGGAATGGGTATGGGGATACCGAGAAAATGAGGCCATGGGTGGTTATGACCCGTATAGCAGCAGCAAAGGTTGCTCAGAATTGGTGACTTCCGCCTATCGCAACTCATATTTCAACTCTGAACATTTTAGCCAGCACCGAGTAGCCCTAGCTTCGGTTCGTGCTGGTAACGTCATTGGTGGAGGTGATTGGGCAGTCGACAGATTGATACCGGACATTCTGCGCTCAATCAGCTCAGGACAATCTGTAACCATTCGCAATCCTCATGCAATTCGGCCTTGGCAACACGTATTAGAGCCTCTGAGTGGATATCTACTATTGGCGCAACGGTTGTTCGAACGTGGTCCTGAATTTTCGGAAGCCTGGAATTTTGGTCCAAATGAAAAAGATGCACAGCCAGTTCAATGGATTGTCAAACATATCTCTGAGCTATGGGGGGATGGTACAAGTTGGCAAGTTGAGCAAACCAGCCAACTTCACGAAGCGCACTACTTGAAACTCGACTGTTCAAAAGTCAGATTTAGGTTGCAATGGCAGCCACGATGGAATCTTAGCCAAGCTCTACAGCAAATTGTTGCGTGGCAGCGCGCTTATCTAGCTAATGAAGATATGAGGCGATACACTCTAAATCAAATTCATCAATTCTCATTTCAGGATAATCAATGAGCACGTCAGTAAAGGACCAAATTCGCGATCAAATTCGCACACTAGTGAAACAATATGCTGAACTGGTTTATGAGCCAGCCAGCTTTGAAGCTGGTCAAACTGTTGTTCCGCCATCCGGTAAGGTCATTGGCGAAACAGAATTACAGAATATGGTTGATGCCTCTCTGGACGGTTGGTTGACTACGGGTCGCTTCAATGACGCTTTCGAAAAAAGGCTAGCGAAATTCCTAGGCGTGAAGCATGTTCTGACTACGAATTCTGGTTCTTCTGCCAACCTGCTTGCCTTTTCTGCCCTAACATCACCCGAGCTAGGTGATCGGGCCATACGCCCCGGGGATGAAGTCATTTCGGTTGCTGCAGGTTTTCCGACTACAGTCAACCCAATTCTGCAATCTGGTGCCATCCCGATATTTATTGATGTCCAACTGCCTACCTATAATATTGATCCGACAAAGATTGAAGCCGCTATCGGCCCGAAAACAAAAGCAATTATGCTGGCTCATACATTAGGTAATCCTTACGATCTTAATCAGGTCGTGACCCTTGCAAAAAAGCATGGCCTTTGGTTGATTGAAGATTGTTGTGATGCACTTGGATCGAGATATGATAACCGACTCGTCGGGACATTTGGTGATATTGCGACCCTAAGCTTTTATCCGGCGCATCATATAACGATGGGAGAAGGTGGTGCAGTGTTCACTAATAACGACCACCTCAAAAAGGTTATCGAGTCATTCCGTGATTGGGGTCGTGCTTGCTATTGTCCCCCTGGAAAGGACAATACGTGTGGTAAGCGTTTCGGATGGAAGTTGGGTGAACTACCCCAAGGATATGATCATAAATACACTTACTCTCACCTTGGCTATAATCTCAAGATCAGCGATATGCAAGCAGCATGTGCTCTGGCACAGATGGATAGGCTTGAAGAATTCATTGTCCGCAGAAAAGAAAATTTCAATCATCTGAAAATTGGATTAAAAACCTGCGAAGAGTTCATTATTCTTCCAGAAGCAACCAACAACAGTGATCCGTCTTGGTTTGGGTTTCCTATAACAATTCGACCCGAGACTAACATTAACCGCGTCGATTTGCTCAAATTCCTTGATCAGTACAAAATTGGTACTAGGTTGCTCTTTGCTGGAAACTTGACTCGGCAACCCTATATGCAAGGACGTCATTATCGTGTTGTTGGTGAACTGATCAATACAGATACCGTGATGAACGATACATTCTGGCTTGGTGTTTACCCTGGCCTATCAAATGAAATGCTCGATTTTGTCATCAACAGGCTTGAAACTTTCTTTGCAGTGAATTTCTGATGAACACAACTCAAGACCTAGCAAGGAACATCCGGATAAATGCGCTGAAAATGGTTCATAAAGCGAAAGCTTCACATATCGCTAGCGCGCTTTCAATTGCCGATATTCTGGCCGTCCTGTATGGTCAGATAATGACCTTCGACAGTTCAAATCCGAAATCAGTTTTGCGGGATCGTTTCATTCTCAGTAAGGGGCATTCCTGTGTGGCAGTATATTCTGCCCTTGCTGAAATCGGGTTTATCCAGAGGAAACAGCTAGAGACTTACGGTGAAGACCATTCTTGGCTGATGAACCACATCAGTCATAAGGTACCAGGCGTTGAGTTTTCCACAGGTTCATTAGGCCACGGACTTCCATTTGGCACAGGTAAAGCATTGGCTGCAAAGATTCTCGGACAACACTTTCGCACGTTTGTATTGCTAAGCGATGGGGAAATGGATGAAGGCTCAAATTGGGAAGCTTTGATGTTTGCAGCCCATCACCAACTATCTAGTTTAGTTGCAATTATAGACTATAACAAGCTCCAGAGCTTGGGAACGGTTTCGAGTACCATAGAACTTGAGCCTCTGAATGACAAACTGACTTCTTTTGGTTGGAATGTAAGAGAAATTGATGGCCATGACCATGGCGAGATCGTAACCGCTTTATCTCCTGCTGAAAGTGAAAAACCGGTCATAGTTATTGCACACACCACAAAAGGTAAAGGTGTAAGTTTCATGGAAAATCGGGTTGAATGGCATTACAAGAATCCAAATGATGAGCAGTTGACGCAAGCCCTGAAAGAACTTGAAGGGGAAAGACATGCGTAGCGCTTTCATTGACGAGCTAGTCAGGGCTGCCGCAATTCACGATAATATTGTCTTAATTATTGGTGACCTGGGTTTTGGTGTTGTAGAACCGTTTGCAACATGTTTCCCAAATCGGTTTTTTAATGCCGGAGTCGCTGAACAAAACATGATGGGAATGGCGGCAGGTTTAGCATCAGAAGGTTTCCATGTGTTTATCTATTCAATTGCTAATTTCCCCACCTTGCGGTGTGCAGAACAAATACGAAATGATGTTGATTACCATGATCTCCCTGTTACGATTGTCGCTGTGGGTGGTGGTGTCGCATATGGTAATCTGGGTTACTCGCACCACGCTGTGCAGGACTACGCACTTTTACGCACAATGCCCAACATGCTTATTGCCGCACCGGGCGATCCAATGGAGGTCCGTGCATGCATGCGATATCTTATTAATAATCCACAACCCAGCTATCTTCGTCTAGGCAAAGCGGGTGAACCCTGCATTCACAGTGATGTTCCATTGGTGCATCCGGGACAGTGGCTAAAGATTGGCAATTCGCTTGAAACATCAAAGACCTATCTAACTACTGGGGCTACGCTTGATCTGATATACGGCATTCTTACCAGCAAACGAGAAATGCACGATTGGGCTCTTCACTCAATGCCTTTGTGGGGTATGAAATCCAAGGCATTGCAAACAGAACAGCTTCTAAAGTTTACCCAAGTCATTACTGTTGAAGACCATCTCATGGATGCTGGATTTGGTAGCTGGTTAATGGAAGCTGTTTCCAGTGAACCACAATTACTTTCCCGAGTCGAAATCAAGGCGCTTGATGCCAGCGTTTGTGGTATGGTTGGAAAACAATCTACATTGAATGCAGCGTGTGGTTTGCACGAGAACAAGCTATGAAAATAGCTATTTTTGGTGCCACGAGTCAGATTGCCAAAGATGTTGTTCTGGGTTTCTCTAAAGAAGCCAAGCATGCCTTACAACTCTTCGGACGCCGTCCAGATGCGATTGAACAGTGGCTGTCAAAGATTGGACTGAAAGGCTGCTATAACTCGACTGATTTCTCTCTTTTCGATGCGAACAGGCATTACGATGCGATCATCAATTTTGTTGGTTCAGGTAACCCTGCGCAAACAGCAATCATGGGAGAGAAGATATTTGATGCCACACTAAAGTTTGATGAGATAGTTCTCGGCTATTTGGCGCGACATCCTGATTGTAGATATATCTTCCTTAGTAGTGGCGCAGCCTATGGCTCAAACTTTGAAAATCCGGTTGATGGAAATTCAAAAGCGTTAGTACAGATCAACAATCTTCAACCGCAAGATTGGTATGCTGTCGCCAAACTTTATGCTGAATGCCGTCATCGTGCTTTGCCACATCTGCATATTGTTGACATCAGAGTTTTTAATTATTTCAGCCATAGTCAGGACGTTTCCGCACGTTTCTTTATTACTGATATTATCCGCGCCATAAAATCCGGGGAAACCCTGATTTCTTCAGCAGAAAATATAATACGTGACTTTATTGGCCCAGAGGATTTTTTTCAACTTATCAATAAAATTCTGACTGCCCCACCTACGAATAATGTCGTAGATTGCTATACTTCGGCTCCAGTAGATAAATTCACTTTGCTCGCATCTATGCAAGAAAGTTTTAACCTTAAATATGAGCTACAGGATATTGTGACAGGTGTCAATGCAACTGGTACAAAAATTAATTATTTTTCAATGAATAAACGTGCGGAAAATTTCGGATATTCTCCTACAATCAGCTCTCTTGACAGCGTGTTGAACCAATCTGATCTTATTCTGCACCTTTAGAAATCATTTATAACTTTGCGGTCATAAGCCTGAAGCGCACCGCGCAGCTGAGTGCAGTATCGTTTTAACTGGGGTGTGCTTCAGTTTCTATCTTACCGTGATTAACGGGAATACCATGTTCAAGTTGTATGAAGTAATCACAAAACTTCTCAACTTGTTCCTGGTTGTGTGAAACAAGAATCAAAGACATACCATTGCGACGCATTTCGGCAATTTTATCTAGACACTTATCCTGAAATGCCTGATCTCCTACAGCTAATATCTCATCTGCCAGCAGGATATCTGGTTGTAGATTAACCGCAACTGCAAAGCCCAAGCGCATCTGCATACCAGACGAGTAATTCTTCAGAGGTGTATCAATGAAATGCTCAAGTTCTGAAAATTCAATAATATCTTTGACGTGCTTACGGGTATCTTTATTCAGAAACCCATACAAACTAGCGTTCAGAAAAATATTTTCATAACCTGTTAATTCAGGATTAAAGCCTACTCCTAACTGAATCAAGGGGGCCACCCGTCCATTGGTGATGACGCGCCCTTTGCTTGGCTGCAATATTCCCGCAATAATCTGTAGCAGGGTGCTCTTTCCGGAACCATTGTGGCCTAGCAACCCCAGTGCTTTGCCTCGTTCTAACGTAAAGCTGACATCATCCAGTGCCAGAAAATGTTCGTGTCTCTCCCGCTTGCTTTTGTGAAACAGTCCGAGAAATCGGGTTTTTAAACCCATTGCCCGGTTGTGGCGTAGTATGAACTCCTTGCTGACGTGTTCGACAATAATGGCGGGCGGCATTAGAGGTCTTCCACCAGGTGCCGGGCTTTTCGGCGGAACAGCATCATCCCCAAACTCACCGTGGCGATGGTCCAAGCACAGGCGATGAGAACGTGATTTAGGGCGGGGAGGGTGCCTGAATAGAGCAGGGCGTGGAACAAATCCATGAACTGGGTGAGTGGATTTAGGGATATGAGTTCCCGTATACGTGGCTTTAATACATTTATACCATATGTTATTGGGGTTAACCAGAAACCAAACATCAAGGCTATATCAACCATATGTTTAAGATCGCGGAATTCTACTTGTAGTACTGATAAGACAAGTACTATTCCCCAAATAAACGCAACATAGAGAGCTAAAGCTAGTGGATAGAGTAGCAGTCCCCAATGATAGATTCCACCAAGGATTGGATAAAGGATCACTAGAATTAAAATGGCAACTATCCACAGCACGAAGGTGAAGAGCAAGCTAGAAGTAGGCACGAGAATCCGTGGAAAATATATTTTTTGGATCAATCCAGAACCGCCGATTAAACTGTCGCAACCCTGACCTACCGCCTGGGAAAATAAATTGTAGTGCAGAACGCCAACGACCAGATACAAAATATAATTGGGCAGATCGCTGCGAAAAACGTGGGTAAACACGAAGTCGTAAAGCAGAATAAGGGCCAGCGGGTTGCCCAAAGACCAGAAAAAACCGAGTATGGCGCCCTGGTAGCGGACTTTCAGATCCTTGATGACCAGATTGCGTACCAGATCGCGGTATTGCCAGTAGGGACGAAGGGTGGCGGTAATCGGGTTGGGCACGTTTTGCTTATCTCGGGGCTGCATTTGCTTGGAGCGAAACCTTAGCGTTTATGGTCGGGTAGGTCAATCCACCCAGTTCTCGATAACCAGTCCTGCTCCGGCATAGAGATCGAAATCAGCCGTGTTGTTGGTCACCAGCGTAACTCCCAGCGACAGAGCATGCGCGGCAATCATGCGATCAAAGCTGCTTTTTCTGACTGGAAATTGACGGGAGAGCTTTCCGAAGAGGCCCGCTGCATCCACGTCAAAATCCTTGACGATCAACCTGCTCATGAGGGTAGTCATTTCGGACTGGCTGTTATGCACGTCCAGGCCACAACACAACTCCGCCCAAGTGATCGAACTGATCCCAATTTCACCGGGCTTGCAAGCCGCAAAGCACCGGATGACTGATGCGGGCTGTTCCTTCATGAGGTAGATGCAAATGTTGGTGTCCAGCAGGTAGCGCAGTATCACCAGGATCTTTCCGTCTCGACAAACTCCGGGCGCTCGCCGGTATGCTGCGTGCGCAGCGCAGCGAGCAGCGCCGGAAGCGATTCGAGTGAATCTTCTTCAGGCTCTACGATGAGCCTGTTTCCCTCTCGAATCACAACCAATTTGGTCTGTTTCGGGAAGGCCATACTCACAGGGATACGGACGGCAGGTGAATTGCCAGCCATGAATTGGCGGGTATGAAAAACTTTGCGCATGATGACCTCCAGAGGTGATAACGTGACGTTATCACGCCCATGGAGCCGCCGCAATGGTCCAGATTTGAATCATGCTTGCAGAACTTATCAGTAACGCAGAGTATAATGTCTTTTCTGATTTGTCGTTACGAGGATCTAAAATGGTCAATCACACCATCGACACGGCTACTGTCAAGCGCCTGGTTGAAGCTCAAGCCCTCCGGGGTGCAGCCATTATCGGTCAGCCTGGTGGCTGGTCGGTATTGCTCAAGTACGGCACGGAAGAGAGACCGTTGGGCATTCAGCGCGCCGATAAGCCCCGCCTCTGGCGCAGCCTCGACACTTGTGTCGGGTATCTCCGGGATGAACTGCATATCGTCAAGGTGGACCTTTTGGACGCCACCCGACATGATGCCGATGTCGCCTTATCTGGCAAATCCCGACCGGATGCCTCCGACCGGATGCGGAACGCTTTTGCCGCCGCCGAGCATGACCGCTGGTTTCGTGAACAGGTCGAGATGGGCCTGAAAGAGGCCGACGATCCAGCCACCGAGTGGATCGCGCATGAAGTCGTCGAACGCGACCGCGCACAGTGGCGCGCTGACCTTATCAGGCAAACCGAAAACGGCGATTCATGAACGGCAGAAAATGGGCATTGCCTTTTGCGGTGAGTTGGTCCTCTACTGCATGGCAGCAGTATCAGGATGTAATGGATTTCGTGGCAGCGGATAAGCCACAGGCTGCACTAGAGCAGGACGCATCCGTTACGAGCGGCGTTGCGCGACTTGGGCTTTTTCCAAAGATGGGACGGGCTGGTCGTTTGCTTGGCACTCGTGAGTTAGTGGTGTCTGGTACACCGTTTATCGTGGTGTACCGTGTTCAAGAGGAGGTTGGCGAGGTCCAGGTGATTAGATTTTTACACGGGGCGCAACAATGGCCCAAAGTTGAATAATGAAAACGTCAAAAAAAGCTGAAAATATAAGCACCAAAAGCAGGCGCGATTCGTTTGAGTGGGTCAAGCGCTTAATCTGTTTCCGTCCATGCCTGCTCAATGGCATCAAACACCGGTTCAGGCACGGTTGCGGAAAATTGTTTTCTACGATTTTTCGAGACCGTGCCTGAATTTTGCAAACAGGAACGGATTAACAGCGATAAATCGCTGCTACGCACATCATAAACGGCGTCTACCTTGCGATAGATGGCTTCATATCGAACCAGGGTGTTGACCTCAGCTTGTAAATCTTCCCGCAGTGCTTCTTTTGTCATCTGCAGGCTAAAGCGCACCGCATCCGTGGCATCCCAATACCGATAAGGTGTCCCGCTGCCGTTCAGCTTAAAATCAAACTGCTCCTGATTGATCCAGCGGACATCCCAGAGATTCCGGGCCGGGGTCGAAAAATTCTGTAATGCGCGGAGATATTCCGATTCGTGCCGTTTCATGGCGACGGACACCGGCAGCAACATCTTTCCTGCAGTGGGGGTCTCCATCTGCCCGGATTGCGCCAGTGTCCGGTGAAACAGGAATCTGGACAGGCGACCATTGCCATCCATAAAAGGATGCGCATACACAAAGGCAAAGGATACAATGCTAGCTGCTACCAGTGGGTCCACATTCTTGTGCAGGGTATCCGCCATGTTCGCAATATGTGGCATGATATCTTCCAAAAATTCAGGGGGCGGTGGCAGATAAGCAATGCCTGATGCGCCACGCAACCCGTTGTGCAACCAGTTTTGGGTACCACGATAGCAGGCAGCACGATCTAACGGATTGGTGATGACCGCGTTTTGCAGGTGCGACAGATACGCTTCGTTGCAGACCTCCGGATCAAAACTGCTCGCCCGATATCCTCAGCGGTAATGTGTGGCATAATTCCTGACAATACCTGCAAGTTGGTCCCCTCTCGCTTGAGGGCGAACAATACATGATCCAGCGGGTTATTCGTGCTGGGGGCGACGCCAGCACGCCGATGCTTTGATTACTTTCAATATGGCGCACTTCGCGGTGGCTGCGCCACGCTTCAATCTTCCCCTATGGCTACCCAAACAACTTTTGATGGAGGTTCGCCAATGAACAAAGCCGCCTATGCCCTGAAACTGCCACAGTCCCTCAAGACCGCTGCCCAACGGCTTGCACGGGAGGATGGGGTATCACTCAACCAGTGGATCACGGTTGCTCTCGCTGAAAAGGTTGGCGCCGTAGAAACTGCTGCCGACTTCTTTAAACGGCGCGGCAGCAATGCAAGCCCTGCTGACTTTCAGGAGATTCTGGACAAGGTAAGGAGTGACCCGCCAACCAAAGACGACGAGCTGCCTGAATGGTGATGGATTCCACCCTGCTTGATGTCCTGTTACGGGATCGTCGAAATGAGGCGGGAGAAGAACCATGTCCGTCCAATCGTCCACGCGACTGAGCTCCATATCGTCGCAGGATGAACGGTAGCCGCGTTTACGGATGATGGCTTGCCAGCCAATCACGCTATTATCTTGATCTACTCCAGGAATTTATTGTTGCTATGCTGCACCCACAATTCGGAGGTAAGCGCAATAAATTTGCTAACTTGTTGTTTAATTTGGCGTCCCCAGGGGGGTTCGAACCCCCGTTACCGCCGTGAAAGGGCGGTGTCCTAGGCCGCTAGACGATGGGGACCTGGACAGCGGGAGGAATCGTACACAGAAGCGCGCTTCAGGGCAAGTGTATTTTCAGATTTCTCTGTATCGCGTTGGTTGCAGCAAACAATAAACCTGGTTTTGCGCAGGGTTAACAATGGATATACACTCCCATCATCTAAATGATACAACTGGTGATGTATGCAAATTAGGGTTGCCAAATGGGGTAATAGTCTGGCTATCAGGATCCCGGTAAAAATGACTCGTGTTATGGCCTTACGGGAAGGGGCACTGATTGAGTTGTCCGCGTCTTCAAATGGAATTATCACGTTATCACCGGTCAGCGGCGATGAGCGGAAAATGGGCGTCAAGGAGCATTTTGGGCGTGTGAATGCGCGCTTGCTCAATCAGCCGGTGTCCACACCCAGCACCGAGTTACTGCGTGAAGACGCACGTTACTGATGTCAGTTTACGTGGATACCAGTGTGTTGGTGGCGGCACACTGTTCAGAAAAATATACCGGATTGGCACAGGGATTTGCGGTTTTTGCCGTGGAGTGACCAGTCACTCCATAGCCCCGCAGGGGGGTCTTCGGTTAGACTGGGCCGAGTTTACTTTTAGCCACCTCTATGAAGAAGGATCTTATGGAAGAAGCAGAAGCAGTATTCATGATTGAACGGGTATATGTGAAGGACAGTTCTTTCGAGTCGCCCAACGCCCCTTTGAGTTTTGTCCAGACCGAGGCGCCCACCGTGGATGTGGGGCTGAATACGGCCAGCAATCAGGTAGAAGGCATGGATGGCCTGACGGAAGTGATCCTGACCGTGACGGTCAAGGCCAAGGCGGGTGAGAGCACCTACTTTGCGGTGGAAGTGCAGCAGGCGGGGCTGTTCCGGATTCAGAATATTCCGGAAGAACATCTGCCGGCGCTGATAGCGGTGCATTGTCCGACCATTCTGTTCCCTTATGCCCGTGAAGTGGTGGCGGACATGGTGGGACGCGGCGGTTTCCAACCCCTGCATCTGCATCCCGTCAATTTTGAGGCACTGTATCAGCAGGCGCAGCAAGAACAAGTGGGTCACACGACGCAATAAGCCATGCGCTGGGCCGTTCTTGGAGCCGGGCACTGGGGAACCGCGTTGGCGGTGCATTTGTGCCGCCAGGGCCATACGGCGCGGCTCTGGGGACGCCACCCGGAAACCTTACCGGGTTTTATGGATTCCACTTGTTTATCCCCGGTTTTTCCCGATATCGGCTTTCCGTCCGGTCTTGGCATAGGCTCTGATCTGGCGGCGACGCTGGATGGCGCTGAAGGCGTGCTGCTGGCGGTTCCCAGCCATGCCTTGCGGACGGTTCTGGCGACTATTCCCCAGGCTTTATTACCCCCGGATCTACTGCTGGTGCTGGCTTCCAAAGGACTGGAGTTGCCGGGCGCCTTGCGTTTGGATCAGGTGCTGGATGAAAGCTGTCCGACCTTGCCTAAAGTGGTACTTTCCGGACCGAGTTTTGCCCATGATCTGATTCTGGGTAAGCCCCTGGCCATGACCGCCGCTGCTGCGAATATGGATGATGCGCGGCGGGTTGTGGAGGTGTTTGCCAGTGACCAGATGCGCGTGTATTCCAGTGATGATGTGGCGGGCGTGTGTCTGGGAGGGGCGATCAAAAATGTGCTGGCCATTGCGGCGGGTATTTCCGATGGGCTGGGCAATGGCGATAGTGCCCGCGCTGCGCTCATTACCCGTGGCATTGCCGAATTGCACCGTTTGGGGACGGCATTGGGGGGGCGCACGGAAACCTTTATGGGATTGACCGGGGCAGGGGATCTGATTTTGACGGCCAGTAGTGATTTGTCCCGCAATCGCCGGGTGGGTATGGGCCTGGGGCGGGGTTTGTCTTTGGAGGCTGTATTGTCTGATCTGGGCCAGGAGGCGGAAGGGGTGCGCAGTGCTCAGGCTTTGTTTTTGCTGGCCCAGCGACTGGGGGTGGATATGCCCATTACCGAACAGGTCTATCGGGTGCTATACGCCGGCGCGGATCCGCGCGAGGCCAGTGAACAGCTGATGCGCCGCGCTGCACGCGCCGAGCATCCTGCTGATCTGGAGTCCATAACCGCTTCCCCGGTTAAGGGGAGTTGCTAGGTCCATGGCGATTTTGCGTTTGCCGGGTGGCGGGTCAGACAGCCGCAAGCGCATCCCTTTTGCGCCCTTCAGGACCATCGGTTTTTTGCTGGTGCAGTTTGTGGTGCTGGCTTTGCTGCTGCTCGGTGTACTGCTGGTCCACACCAACCAGGATTTGCGTACACTGGATGCTTATACCGCTTACATGGCGAGCCTGGCGCAGACTTCCCACGAAACCTTGCGTACCTGGCAAAGTCATGGGTCTGCTGCGGCGTTGCCAGTGCTTCAGGATGATCTGTCCCGGATTGCGGCGGCGCATCCGGAGCAGGTTAAAACCAATGGGCACTGGAGGCGTTTGCAGGCGTTGATGGCCAAACAGGACCCGGCCCTTTTGCCTCAGGCTTTATTGCAGCTTTCCGATGTCAGCATGGAAGAGCATCTGCGTGGTCGCCGGCTGGTATTGGCGGCGGGGCATGATGCCCGTTATACCCTGATTGGCACGGCCGTGGCACTGTTTGCGTTCATGATTTTTGTGCTGGTGACACTGGCGTTTTTCCGTCTGCGCATTCTCGGTCCATTGCGGCGCTTGCAGGGAGCCATGCGTTCCCTGGAAATCGGGGCTTTTCGGCGGGTGACGGAAGCCCATGCGGATCCTGGCATCAGTCCGTTGCTGCAGTATTACAATCACATGATTGGGCGTTTGGAAGAGTTGGAAAAAACCCGGCGCCAGTATTTGCAGGATTTGCAGCGGGAAGTGAATGAAGCAGCCCATACTCTGGTGGCGCAACAGGCGGCGGTGGCCCGCTCGGAGCGCCTGGCGGCGGTGGGAGAGGCCGCTGCGGCCTTTGCCCATGAATTGCGTAATCCGCTGGCGGGATTGCAGGTGGGTTGCGCGAATATTCGTCGGGAAATCCGTGATCCGGAGCTGGCTGAAAGGCTCGGGTTGATGGAAGAGGAGCTGCGTCGGGTCAGTCGCTTGCTGGACCAGCAATTGCGGGGCGCACGTCAGGTACATGAGAAGGGCCGCCGGGTTGCGCCCCGCGAAACGGTGGAAACCCTGCTGAATTTGTTGCGTTATCAGATGCCTGCCCAGGTGGTACTGAAACTCTTGCCGGGAGATTGCCGCGATTGTCTGCTACCTCTGGATCAGTTTCGTCAGGCCTTGCTCAATCTCATTTTGAACAGCATGCAGGCGCTGGCCGGTGAGGGGGGAACCATCAGCGTCGCCATTGCCCAGATGGACAAACAATTGCAGGTTACAGTGTCTGATAATGGTCCGGGTTTTCCAGATACCTTGTTGCGCGAGGGCATTCGTCCCTTTGCCAGCAGCAAGGAACAGGGTACAGGGCTGGGTTTATCCATGGTGCGACGTTTTGTGCGCAGTCTGGGGGGAGAGGTGCAATTGCGAAATCGGGATCCGCATGGGGCAGAAGTAAGCTTGTTGTTACCTTGTCCTGACATTGCTGGTAAGGAGTAACCCAACATGGCCGATGCTTTGCTGGTAATTGAGGACGAGATTTTTCTGGGGCGGGAAATGTGCCGCTTTTTTGAAAAGGAAGGCTGGGAAGTGCATTGGGCGGAGCGCTTTGCCGACGCCGAAGAGCTCTTGTTGAGGCAGGATCTCAGCCCCCTGGTTACTCTGGCGGACCTCAACCTTCCGGATGGTAATAGTCTGGATTTATTGGAAAAGGTGCGAGCCAAAGGCGGTGCTGGGGAGTGGATTTTCCTGACGGCCTTCGGGAGCGTGCCTGATTCGGTGCGGGCTTTGCGCCTGGGTGCCTACGATTTTCTGGAAAAGCCCTGTGAAATGGAGCGTCTGGAGATGGTGGTGCGCTCGGCTGGCCGGGGTGCCCGCGCCCAGCGTCGGGTGGCGGAAGACACCTCCAACCAGCATCGCCGCTATCGCCCTGAAACCTATCTGGGGGAAAGTCCGGCTGCTGCTGACGTGCGCAGCATGCTCGAGCGCCTCAGTCAGGTTCCTTACAGTGCCCTGGTGATTTCCGGAGAAACGGGCACGGGTAAAGGACTGGCTGCGCGTATTCTGCATTATAGTGGTGCGCAGGCGGGCGGTCCCATGGTGGAAATCAACTGTGCGGCTTTGCCCCGGGAATTGCTGGAATCCGAGTTGTTTGGATATGAGCCGGGAGCATTTACCGGGGCCGCCGTGCGCCATCGGGGGCTCGTGGAGCAGGCCAGCGGCGGCACCCTGTTTCTGGATGAAATTTCGGAAATGGAGCTTGAGCTTCAAGCCAAGTTGTTGAAAGTGATTGAAGATCACAGTGTGCGTCGGTTGGGCGGAGATCGCCCCATTGCTGTGGATGTGCGTTTTATTGCCGCCAGCAATCGGGATCTGGACACGCAGGTAGCTCAGGGCGCTTTTCGTGCCGATTTGTTCCATCGTCTGAGTGTATTTCGTCTGGCTTTGCCTTCCTTGCGCGAGCGCAAGATGGATCTCCATGAACTCGTACCGCATTTTGTGGCGGAGTTCAATGCTCAGGCCGGCAAGCGCGTGCATTATATCAGCCCGGCCGTATGGACCGCGCTGGAGTCTTACGACTGGCCTGGAAATGTGCGGGAACTGCGTAATGTGATTGAACGCGCGGTGCTGTTTTCCGAAACCGAAGAGCTGCCCCGGGAATGGCTGCAGTTGCCCGGTAATGTGAATGGTACCTGTCCGGCACCTTCCGGCTGTCCGGTGGATGGCCAGCACATCATTCTACCCATGGATGGCAGCATGGATCTGGAGGCTATGGAACGGCAGATTCTCCAGCAGGTACTGAGTCTGACCGAGGGTAATGTCACCAAGGCTGCGCGGGTGTTAGGGATCACCCGCGAGACGCTGCGCTATCGGGTCCGCAAACATGGCCTGGGAGATGACGGGGAGCCTGGATAGAAATAGTCTATACTTGCGCAATTGTTGCGGGATAGTTACATTGCCGCGATGCGACGGGTCAGCACTGGCGCCCGGACCAATAAAACAAGGAGATTGGATGTCACCAGTCAGGACCGCCGCATGACTGCGGCGCTAGATCAGGCTTTAGCCTGGCAGCAACAAAGCCTGCAACTCGTATCCCGCACTTTTGCGCTGACCATTCCGCAATTGCCTGTGGCTTTGCGTGCAGCGGTTGGAAATGGTTATTTGCTGTGCCGTATTGCCGATACCATTGAAGATGATCCGGTTATGCCCTGGGAAGAAAAAGCCCACTGGCAGCAGGTGTTTTTGCAGGTGGTCGAGGGGCAAGTGGAACCGGCGGTATTTGCCGAGGGATTTGCCGCGCAACTGTCAGCCGATATGCCCGAGGCAGAACATGATCTGGTTCGCCATACCGCCGATGTCGTGCAGATCACCCACAGTTTCAGTGCTACCCAGCAAGCGGCTCTGGCGCGTTGTGTGCGCATCATGGGGGCGGGCATGGCCGAGTTTCAGCAGCACGCATCCCTGAAAGGGCTGGTGGACATGCCCGCCATGGATCATTACTGCTATGTGGTGGCGGGCGTGGTTGGCGAAATGCTGACCAGCCTTTTTGTGGAGTACGAACCGCGTTTGCGTGCTCAGGAAACAGAAATGCAACGTCTGGCGGTGTCTTTTGGTCAGGGCCTGCAAATGACCAATATTCTCAAGGATATCTGGGATGATTGGGCACGCGGGGTCAGTTGGATGCCGTCCAGCGTGTTTGCCCGATATAGTTGTGATATTGCCGCCGTCCAGCCCGGCAGTCACGATCCGGGCTTTCAGGCAGCCCTGCAAGACCTGCTGGATATTGCCGCCGGACATCTTGAAAACGCGCTGCAATATACCCTGATGATTCCTGCGGATCAGACCGGCATGCGTGATTTTTGCCTCTGGGCCCTGGCGATGGCCGTGCTGACTTTACGGCGTATTGCCGGGAATCCGGCTTTTGCATCGGGTGCTGAGGTGAAAATCAGTCGTAATAGTGTGCAGTGGGTAGTCATGTTATCCAGGCTCATGCATCGTTCGGATGGGTTGTTGCTGGCCAGTTTCCGGGCTGGCATTAAACCCCTGCGCAAAACGGCACGGGTAGCGACCGCATGAACCGTGTCCTGCAGCCGTTACCGCTGGTGGGCGGGTATTTGCGTCGCACGCTGGAGCAGACCCTCGACCGGGCGCTGGAGCGCGCCCAGTCGGTACTCCTGGAGAAACAGGCTCCTGATGGGCACTGGTGTTTTGAATTTGAGGCGGACTGCACCATTCCGGCCGAATTTATTCTGATGCAACATTATATGGATGAGCGTGATGCGGCGCTGGAGTCCAAAATGGCGGTGTATTTGCGCAGCAAGCAGGCGGATCACGGCGGTTGGCCGCTGTATTATGGCGGTCATTTTGATTTGAGTGCTTCCGTGAAGGCCTATTACGCGCTGAAGCTGGCGGGAGATGCGCCGGATCTGCCCCACATGCGTCGCGCCCGGGAAGCCATTCTCGCTCATGGCGGCGCCGAACATGCCAATGTATTCACCCGGATCACTTTGGCCCTGTTTGCCCAGGTGCCATGGCGTGCCGTGCCTTCCATCCCGGTGGAAGTGATGCTTTTGCCGCGCTGGTTTCCTTTTCAGATTTACAAGGTGGCGTCCTGGTCACGGACCGTCATGGTGCCTCTTTTTATTTTATGCAGCCTCAAGGCCCAGGCCAAAAATCCCTTGCAGGTGCATATTCGCGAATTATTTCGTCACCCTCCGGAACAAATTCAGGACTACTTTGCGGCATCGCGACAGGGACTGGTGGCGCGCAGCTTTCTGGCTCTGGATCGGTTTTGGGGGTTCATTGAAAACTGTATTCCTGCGGCCATTCGTCGCATTGCAGTGCATCGTGCCGAACAGTGGTTTACGGCCCGGATTAATGGTGAAGATGGTCTGAATGGCATTTTTCCGGCCATGGTCAATGCCCATGAAGCCCTGGCTTTGTTGGGCTATGCGCCGGAGCATCCCTACCGTCAGGCCACGGGTGCGGCGCTGCGCAAGCTGGTGGTGGAGCGCGCTGAGGATGCCTACTGTCAGCCCTGTATGTCACCGGTCTGGGACACCTGTCTGGCACTTCATGCGTTGCTGGAAGCTGACGCTGTTGATGGATCCGGTGGATCAGACAGAATTACCGGCGAACAGGAAAAAGCCATTGCCTGGCTCAAGGAGCGGCAGATTTGCAGTGATCCTGGAGACTGGCAGGTGCAGCGCCCGCAGCTGGCAGGTGGTGGCTGGGCTTTTCAGTATGCGAATCCCTACTACCCCGATCTGGATGATACGGCGGCAGTGGCCTGGGCTCTGGCGCGTGCCGGGCGTCCTGAAGATCGGGAAAGTATCGAAAAAGCGGCAAACTGGCTGGCGGGAATGCAATCCCGTAATGGCGGGTTTGCTGCCTATGATGTGGATAATACCCACTATTATCTCAATGAAATCCCGTTTGCTGATCATAAGGCCTTGCTGGATCCGCCTACAGCGGATGTGACGGGCAGGGTGGTGGCCTTTCTTGGCTACCTGGGCAGGCCCCGTGATCGCGATGTGCTGCGCCGGGCCGTCGCTTATTTATTGCGTGAGCAGGAGTCTTCCGGGGCCTGGTTTGGACGTTGGGGGACCAACTATATTTATGGAACCTGGTCGGTACTGATGGCTTTGGGGGAATTGCAGGATCCTTCCTTGCAACCGGCCATGGACCGGGCCGCTGACTGGTTGCGGGCCATGCAGCAGGAAGATGGTGGTTGGGGGGAAAATAACGATTCCTACGCAGAGCCTGGCCTGGCGGGAGCTGGTCAGGCTTCTACGGCGGCCCAGACTGCCTGGGCCTGCCTGGGTTTGATGGCGGCGGGAGATCGCGGCTCCATCGCCCTGCGCCGGGGTATTCAATGGTTGCAGACCCATCAGGATGGCGGGGGTGGCTGGCAGGATCCTTTCTTTAATGCGCCCGGCTTCCCCAAGGTGTTTTACCTCATTTATCACGGTTACAGTTTTTATTTCCCGCTTTGGGCGCTGGCCCGTTTCCGGAACCTGGGATGCAGCCGCAGCGGATAGGTGTCGTGGTGGCGCTGGCTGCCGAAGCGCGCATCCTTTTTTCCGGGAAGCTGCGCTACCAGACAGTGATGGACATTCAGCCACAGCTTTGCATGGTGGTTTCGGGAATGGGGCCGGTACGGGCTGATCAGGCGGCGGAACAGTTGCTGCAAGCGGGAGTGGACGGGCTCTTGTCCTGGGGGACTGCCGGCGGCTTGAATCGTGCCTGTCTGACCGGAGATTTGCTGGTTCCCGAGCACATATTCTGGGCGGGCCGCCGTTGGCTTACCGACTCAGACTGGCGAAGTGCGCTGTTGCCACAACTTTCCGGCCAAGCGCTGGCGGGTGGGCTTTGCTCAGTCAGTGAGGCCTGTGCATCAGTGGCGGCCAAGGCCCAACTCCGGGCAGATTATCCGGAAGCCCAGGCGGTGGATATGGAAAGCGGGGCTGTGGCGCAACGGGCAGCGCAAGCCGGCATCCCATTTCTAGCAATTCGCAGCGTGGTGGATCCTGCCCATCAGTCTCTTCCCGCAACAGCCACTCACAGTGTCGATTGTTATGGTCGTCCCCAGGCTTTGCCCCTGTTGCGGGGATTGTTGCGCCATCCGGGCGATTTGCCGCCGCTCATGGGTTTGGGCCGGCAGATGCAGGCCGCCGTAAACACCCTGCGTCTGGTTCAGCCGCGCCTGCTTCAGTCGAATTTGCGGGAAACCAACAGCGTATGAAAGCCTTATTGACGGGTGCCTCGGGTTTTGTCGGCGGAGCGGTGCTACGCCGCCTGCTCGCTGAAGGACTGGAAGTGCGGGTGTTGCATCGCAGCGGTGCGGATTCCAGCAACTGGGAAGGTCTGGATGTGGAGCCGGTGCTGGGAGACCTGGCTGATGTTCAGGCCCTGGATAAAGTCGTAGCCGGTTGCCAGCTGGTTTTTCATGTGGCGGCGGATTATCGTCTCTGGGTGCCTGATCCACAGTCCATGTACGCGGCCAACGTCAGCGGTTCGGAGCGTTTGGCCCGGGCGGCATTGGACGCCGGGGTGGAGCGCATGGTTTATACCAGCAGTGTTGCCGTGCTGGGTCATTATACCGATGGCCGGGTGGCGGATGAGGCGGCTCCTTCCCGTCTTGCCGATATGATCGGGCATTATAAACGCTCCAAATTTATGGCTGAGGAAGTTCTGCAACAGCTTTGTCAGAATGAGTCTGCACCCATTGTGATTGTGAACCCCTCCACACCTGTCGGGCCTGCAGACCGCAAGCCGACGCCGACCGGGCGGCTGGTGCGGGATGCTGCTGCCGGGAAAATGCCCGCCTATGTGGATACCGGACTGAATGTGGTGCATGTGGATGATGTCGCCATGGGCCACTGGCAGGCCTATTTGCACGGAGAGCCGGGACAACGCTACATTCTTGGCGGTGATAATTTGTCCTTGCAGGCTATTTTGACCCGCATTGCCGGACTTACCGGAAAGCGTTCACCCCTATTCCGTATTCCTCGCAAAATGTTATTCCCCCTGGCTTGGGCCGCAGAAAATGTGGTCCGTGCGCGTGGCCGGGGCACTCCTCTGGTGACCATGGATGAGTTGCGGATGGCCGCTCACAAAATGTATTTTTCCTCACAGAAAGCTGAAGAAATGCTGCATTATGTCCATCGTCCCGCCGAAGAGGCCCTGCGCGATGCGGTAAGGTGGTTTGCGGAAAATCATTATCTTTAGGCTGATTCAATAACTCACCGTTCAGGATATGACTGCTTATGGGTTTTGAGGAAGGGCTGTTGGGCCTGGCGTTTCTGCTGGCTCTGGCGGCTTTGGGTTATCAATTGCTGGCCATGTGGGTGCTGCGTGTCTGGCAACCGGTCCTGACGAATACGGATGCCACTTTTTTACCCCATACCATTCAAGATTTGCCTGCTCTCAGTCTGCTTAAGCCCCTGCATGGAGATGATGGCAACCTCTATGCCTGCCTGCGTAGTTTTTGTCTGCAGGATTATCCCCGTTACGAAATGGTCTGCGGCGTGCAGGACGCCGCTGATCCGGCAGTTGCCGTGGTCCAGCGCTTGCAACAGGAATTTCCTGCTCTGCCCTTGCGCTGGATACTGAGCGACAAGCTATTGGGTTGTAACCCCAAAGTGAATAATCTTGCGGGTATTTTGGCGGCCTGCAATCACGATTTGCTGCTGATCAGTGATGCCGACATCGTGGTGGGACCACAGTATTTGCATCATCTGCTAACGCCGCTAGTGGATGCTCAGACCGGTGTGCTGACCTGTTTGTATCGCGGGCTTCCTGATCATCATTTCAGCTCCAGATTACTTGCCAGCCAAATCAACAGCCTTTTTCTGCCTTCTGTACGGGTCTCTGCGCACCTGGGTCCCAATATATTTTGTGGAGGGGCAACCATGGCGTTGCACCGCTCTACGCTGGAGGCGATAGGCGGGCTGGAAAGCCTGGCTGTTCAACTGGCGGACGATTACTGGCTGGGAGCCCGTGCCCGCCAGCTCGGAAAAGCCACCATACTGTCGGATTATGTGGTGGATACGCAGGTCCATGAGGCCGGTTTTCGGACATTTTACCAACATGCCCTGCGCTGGTCGCGAACCACCCGCAGTGTTCAGCCTCTGGGCCACTTTTTTTCTTTTTTCAGTTATCCACTACCGCTGGTTGCGGTTTTGACGCCCTGGATGTTTTGGGGGGCCGGTTATTGGGGGATCATACCGCTGGGTATGGTTCTCTTGTTGCGCCTCGTGTACCATAGGCAAATTATGCACAAACTCGGTGCAACAGATTCTTTGGGTACGGCCCTGCTGGCAGATTTTTTGGGGCTGTGGATTTGGTTTCATGCCCTTTTTGCACGGCGCGTTGCCTGGAGAGGGTCACAATATGCGGTCACCGCCGACGGGCGGCTGAACGGCCACGATGGAGTAACATAATGACGATGAAAACCCTTTTCCTGCAGGCTCCTTCCTTTGAAGGTTTTGACGGCGGTGCCGGTTCCCGTTACCAAGCCAAGCGGGAAATTCGTTCTTTCTGGTTTCCCACCTGGCTGGCCCAGCCCGCTGCGATGATCCCCGGCAGTCGTCTGCTGGATGCACCCCCCGCCGATGTGAGCGTGGAAGAAACCCTGGAAGTGGCTGCCGGATACGAGTTGTGCATCATCCATACCAGCACCCCTTCTTTTGCATCGGATGTGCGCATGGCAGAGTTGCTCAAGGAGCACTATCCGAAAATGATGATTGGTCTGGTCGGAGCCAAAGTGGCGGTAGAACCCGACGAGTCTTTGCGGGAGGCGGGTCTTGCCGTCGATTTTGTGGCTCGGGAAGAATTTGATTTCACCCTCAAGGAAATTGCCGAAGGTCGGCCCCTGAGTGAAGTGGATGGCATCAATTATCGTGCGGAAGATGGCCAGCTGATTCACAACCCCGACCGGGCCATGATTGAAGATATGGACTCCCTGCCTTTTGTCTCTGAGGTCTACAAGCGGGATCTGCACATTGAGGATTATTTTATCGGCTACCTCAAACATCCTTATATTTCTTTTTACACGGGACGGGGATGCCGGTCTCAGTGCACGTTCTGTCTTTGGCCGCAGACGGTTGGCGGACATCGTTATCGGACCCGCAGTGCAGCCAATGTGATTGAGGAAGTGCGTTACATCCAGAAAAATTTCCCGCAGGTCAAAGAAATTTTCTTTGATGACGATACGTTTACCGATGATCGCCCGCGTGCTGAGGAAATCGCCCGGGGTCTGGGCAAGCTGGGGGTGACCTGGTCCTGCAACGCCAAAGCCAATGTGCCTTACGAGACCCTCAAGGTCCTGCGTGAAAACGGCCTGCGTCTGTTGCTGGTGGGTTATGAGTCGGGCGATCAGCAGATTCTCAATAATATCAAGAAAGGCATCAAAGTGGAGTCGGCCCGTAAGTTTACTGCGGACTGTCATAAGCTGGGTATTGTCATTCATGGTACTTTCATTCTTGGTCTGCCTGGCGAAACCAAGGAAACCATCCAGAAAACCATTGAATTTGCCAAGGAAATCAATCCTCACACTATTCAGGTTTCACTGGCGGCACCTTATCCCGGCACCTTTTTGTACAATCAGGCCAAGGAACAGGGTTGGTTGACCGAGGAAGACGAGGCCCACATGGTCAATGATCGCGGTGTGCAGATCAGCCCCATGAGTTATCCGCACCTGAATCACACGGAAATTTTTGACTCGGTGGAAACCATGTACAAACGTTTCTATTTCCGCGCTGGGAAAATTGCTGAAATTACTGGTGAGATGCTGAAAAGCACCCAGATGATGAAGCGTCGTTTGCGGGAAGGCGTCGAGTTCGTGCGCTTCCTGCGGCAACGCCACGGCTGAAGTGGGGCAGGGGCATACCCGGCGGCTGGTCGTTAACGCCGACGATTTCGGACTGGATCTCGCGGTTAATGAGGCGGTGGAATCAGCATATCAGAAGGGTGTGCTGACCACCGCCAGTCTTATGGTGGGGGCCCCTGCGGCGGCTGATGCCATACGCCGGGCGAAAAGCTTGCCTGGACTGGGTGTCGGTTTGCACCTGACTCTGGTGGATGGAGCGCCGCTGTTGCCAGCGGCACAGGTACCGGATCTGGTGGACGTTCAGGGCCGTTTTGCAGCGGATTTATGGTTGCGCGGCGTGCGTTATTTTTTTCTGCCCAAGGTGCGCAGGCAGCTGGCGGCAGAAATTCGTGCGCAGTTTGCGGCCTTTGCAGACGCCGGTCTGGTGCTCGATCATGCCAACGCCCACAAACATCTGCATTTGCATCCTACGGTGTTAAGTCTGATGCTGGATATTGGGGAGGCATTTGGATTGCGGGCAGTACGTCTCCCCCGGGAGTCACTGGCGGTGGCGCGATGTGGTGGTGCGCGGGGCTTCGCACCTGCCTTCTGGGCTTTTTTTTTGCGCCCCTGGTTGGCAAGAATGCGCCGACAACTGGATAAGCGTGGACTGCTTTATAATGATTTGCTTTGCGGTCTGGATGCCACCGGACATATGACCGAATCACGTCTGCTGGGTCTGCTGAACTGTCTGCCAGAAAAGTCTCTGGTAGAAATTTATTTTCATCCGGCCACCACCCAGAGTCCTTTACTGCGAAAGCTCATGCCTGATTATGAGCCCCAGGCAGAATATGCCGCCCTGTTGAGTCCCAGGGTTGAGGAGTATTTGCATGATCATCAAATTGTGAGAGGTAGATTCAGTGATTTCACCAGCGGCTGAACGATTCCTGGAAAGTATCGGCAAATCCATTGCGCATTTTTTGGTGCAGGTGGTCGATTTTTCAGTGCGACGGGCTGTTTGGGTGATGGGGTTGGTGTTGATTGGTACCTTGCTGGCCCTGTTTTATGCGTTTACACATTTTGCAGTAGATACCAATACCAGCCATGCCCTATCTCGCGATCTGCCCTTTCAGAAGCGTGAGCTGGCTTATCACAAGGTTTTTTCCCAGGACCAAAACACCATTGTAGTCGTACTGCAGGGAAAAAATCCTCAGAGTAGCGACGCAGCAGTTACCCGTCTGGAGACCTGGCTGCGCGCTCGCCCGAAGATGTTTCACAGTGTGTACGTGCCGGGTGGTGGCAGTTTTTTTGAGCGGAATGGTCTGCTCTATTTGTCTCCGGAAAAAGTAAAGGATTTTGCCGATCGCATTACCAATGCCCAGCCCCTGATTGCCCGTTTGTCCGCCGATCCCAGTCTTGGTGGTTTAAGTGATTTGTTGAGTATGGCCATCAGCCAAAGACTGAGTAATGGTGTGCAGTTGCCGGGCATGACGGCCATATTCTCGGCGTTGAATGAGGCCGTGAAAGCCCGCCTGGAGGGTAAGCCGTACCAGATTTCCTGGAATGAAATGATGGGCGGAGACCTGGCCAAGCTGGGCCCTGCCCAGCGCTTCGTCATCATTCAGCCAGCCATGAATTATCATTCCTTACAGCCTGCCGAGGCTGCCATCCGGACCTTGCAGGCAGGTTTGCAGAGTTTGCAGTTAAATGCCGCCCACGGCGTCAGCGTCGGTGTGACCGGAGGGGCTGTGCTGGATGCGGAGCAACTCCAGACCGTCAGTCATGGTGCTGGTGAATCCCTGGCGCTGACTCTGGGGCTGGAAATCATTTTACTCAGCATTGCCCTACGCTCGGTGAAATTGGTGAGTGGTGTGCTGATCGGGCTGGTATCGGGCATTATTCTGACGACGGCCTGGGCCTTGTTTTTCGTCGGCCCCTTTAATCTCATCTCTGTGGCTTTTGCTATTTTGTTCATTGGTCTGGGTGTGGATTTCGGTATTCAATTCTGTCTGCGCTATCGCGAGGAATTGTTCAACGGTGCGGTGCATCGGGTAGCCATGCATCGGGTGACCCAGGGTATGGGAACAGCGCTAGGTTTGGCTGCAGTGGCGGCGGCACTGAGTTTTTACGCCTTTGTGCCTACCAGTTATGCCGGAATTGTGGATCTTGGGCTGATTTCCGGGACCAGCATGCTTATTGCGCTGCTGTTGACCCTGACTTTTTTGCCTGCTTATTTGACCTTGTGGCCCATTGCCTTAAACGGGCAACATCGGGTCATTAATTATCCGCATTTTACGATGGTGCCTACTCTGGCAAAACATCCAATCCATCGCTATGCCTACTGGGTATTGGGTTTGGTGGCCATACTCGCCGTTGCTGCCATTCCCCTGGCGATGCGGGCAACTTTTGACTTTAATCCACTCCACATGATTGATAGTCACGCCGAAGGGGTAAAAGTCTTTGAAAAGCTGTTGGCTAACCCCGATACCGCTCCCTACCGGATGGAAGTGCTCACGCCTAATATTGCCGATGCACAGACCGTGGCCCGGCGCGTCGAGCGGTTGCCGACGGTGGCACGGGCATTGACTGTGGAAAGTTATATTCCCAAGGACCAGTCCAAAAAATTGGCCATTTTGCAGAATCTGCAGATTCTGGTACCCCCTTTTTCACTGATGATGCCGACAGCCTTGACCCCACCGGCTGCAGATACGCGTAAGAAACTGGATAAACTGGTCAAGGATCTGCGTGCTCTGGCTGTCAAGGATGGTCAGACGTCTGCAGATGGTAAAATGACCGGGCAGTTGGCTGATCATCTTCAGACATTTTTACAGAAGCAGGGAAAACAGCCCGCCGCCATGAATGCTTTACAGAATAGTGTGATGGGTACTCTGCCCGGCGAGCTGAAACAGCTGGGTATGGCTCTGTCCGCCGGACCGGTCAATTTGCAAACCCTGCCGGCAGCGCTCAAGGATCGCTATGTAGGTGCGGCGGGTCAGGCGCGTGTAGAGATTTTCCCCAAGGCCAATCTGAGTAGTAACCAGGCCATGTATCAATTTGTTCAGAGCGTGCTCAAGGTCGAGCCCAGGGCGGTTGGAACCCCGGTCATGCTGGTGCAGGGTGGAGAGGCTGTTCTTGGTGCCTTTCAGGAAGCTACCTACATTGCGCTGGCCAGTATCAGTCTGTTGTTGCTTTTAGCCTTGCGCCGTTATCGGGATGTGCTGCTGATCATGATTCCGTTGCTGCTGGCGGCACTGTTTACGGTCGCGGCCATGAGTCTGCTGGGCTTGAGTTTCAATTTGGGTAATATTATTGTCCTACCCCTTTTGATTGGTCTGGGTGTGGCATTTGCCATCTATATTGTGGTGCGCTGGCGCAATGGTGTGGATGTTGCCCATTTGTTGGGAACTTCAACCCCGATGGCCGTGTTTTTCAGCGGTCTGACCACCTTGAGTGCTTTTGGCAGTATGGCCGTATCCCGTGATCCGGGCATGGCGAGTCTTGGCGAGGCGCTGAGTCTGGCATTGGCCATTGTACTTTTGTGTATATTGATTATTTTGCCGACCCTGATGCTGCTGTTTACGTCTTCTCCCCGCGAAGAGGGAATCGCACAGGATGAAGGCAGCTAAGCCTTGAAACAGAAAATGCTCATTCTGCTCGCTGGATTACTGGGTCTGGCCTTAGGTGTTTATCTGGTGCTGCATGCCGGTTTTGCCGGAATTGTGGCACTGCTCGCCGTGGCGGGCTGGGGGTTGCTCTGGTTGCTGCCGTTTCATTTGCTGCCGCTGGCTCTGGATACCTTGAGCTGGAAGTGGCTGTTACGTGGTAAGGCGCGCGCCCCCTTTGGGTTTTTGTTGTGGCTGGCCCTGATTCGCGAATCGGTGAACGGTTTATTGCCGGTGGCACGGATAGGTGGTGAACTGCTGGGAATCCGAATGCTCAGTCAATATGGTGTCTCGCCCTACGTGGCCGGTGCCAGTGTCATGGTCGAGATCACTTTGACTCTGGTGAGTCAGTTCTTGTTTGCTTTGCTGGGAGTTGTGGTGTTGCTGTTTGCGGTCAGCAATCACCTCCTGGTTTTCGAAGTTCTGGGTTTCCTTTTCCTGTCGATTCCGGTGCTGGTCATTTTTTTCTGGCTGCAAAAACATAAAGGCTTGTTTTCGCTGGTGCAGAGCATCAGTAAGCGAATGCTTGACGGTTATGATGTTTTGGGGATTATCGGCGATCCGCGTCTTCTGGATGCGGAAATCCGGAGTTTTTACGACAAGGGGCGCGCTTTGTTAGTGGCCAATTTTTGGCAATTAGCCGGGCTTTTTGCGGGCACTCTTGAGGTCGTTTTTACTTTTTGGCTGTTGCACCATCCGGTACCTTTCTGGGCGGCCTTGCTCCTCGAAAGTCTGGGGCAAGCTTTGCGTAGTGTGGCATTTGTGGTGCCAGCAGGTATTGGAATTCAGGAGGGCGGTTTTATGCTGTTCGGAACAGTTGTCGGTATCGGTCCAGATCTGGCTCTGGCTTATGCTTTGGCCCGTCGTCTGCGTGAACTGTTTCTGGGTGTCCCGGTCCTCTTGTCATGGGTTGCATCAGAAAGTCATTATATGCGTCGAAGGTGGTTACAGGTTTCAACCGGGAAAGAGGGGGTTTTATGACGGCAATGGCCATAGAGCTGGGTTCTGAGCAGCATCGGGATTTGTTTTGCCAGTTCATGCACGATACCCATGTGCATTTTGATCCTGCAAATATGCCTTGGCCGGAACTGGATGCTGCCACGGAACAACGGGTCAAATCCCTGCCTTTCTGGGGCGAGGCGGTAGCGACGGAGAGTGTCACCGCGCGGATGGTTCAGAGCATGGCGGCACGGGAAACCGATCCCGTAGTGCGTGCTGCTGTGGCCCTGGATGGTCAGGAAGAACAAAGGCATTCGGAATTACTGCAGGCTTTGATAAAACATTATCATATTCAGATACCTCCCTCTCCGCCGCCGCCGCCCTTGCGGGATCCCTACTGGGAGTTTCTATTTACGGGATATGGCGAATGTCTGGATTCCTATTTTGCTTTCGGGCTGTTTGCTGCGGCCAAAAACTCGGGATTTTTCCCGCCTGAGCTGGTCAAAATATTTGAACCGGTCATGCAGGAAGAGGCGCGACACATCATTTTTTTCATCAACTGGTTAAAATGGCACCGTCGGCGCCTGCCGTTCTGGAAAAAAATCGTCCTTGAGTTTCAACGTATCCAGGTCATCAGCATGCAGGCCTGGGCGCGGATTCAAACGGCAAGGGGCCTGAATGATCATCAGGAGGAAAATTTTACCATGACCGGCCATGAACAGGTGAGTAGCGACATTAGCCTGACACAGTTGCTCGCATTATGTCGGACGGAAAACGAGAGACGTTTTGCTGCTTATGATGCCCGCTTGCTGCGTCCGAAATTGGCACCGCGTATTGCCAATATACTGTTTTTCTTTCTGTCCCGGGGTAAAGGCGCCTGATTATTTGCTGCGCTTGTCCTGCATACGCTTTGGTATGTTATACTTGAGCGATTAAGGTTGTTATTTGTTCACAGGCTGTTTAGCCACCAGGTGGGGGTGTTGATACTATGGGTGTTCCTTTAATTCAGAGCTACAAGGTGGGTCGCTACATTGTTTCGCAAAAACTGCGGGGGCGTAAGCGTTATCCTTTGGTCCTGATGCTGGAGCCGTTGTTTCGTTGTAATCTGGCCTGCGCGGGTTGCGGGAAAATCGATTACCCCGATGATGTGCTGGATAAACGCCTGTCGGTGGAAGAGTGCATTGGCGCAGCGGAAGAATGTGGTGCGCCCATCATTTCCATTGCCGGTGGTGAGCCACTGATTCACAAGGATATGCCGGAAGTGGTGAAGGGTTTGGTGGAACGCAAGCGCTTCGTTTACCTATGCACCAATGCGCTCCTGCTGAAAAAGCGTATGGATGATTATACGCCTTCTCCTTATCTGACATTTTCTGTCCATCTGGATGGCAATGAACACCGCCATGATGATTCTGTCTGTCAACCGGGGACCTACAAGCGGGCAGCTTTGGCTATTCAGGAGGCGGTTGAAAAAGGCTTCCGGGTGACCGTGAATTGTACCCTCTTTCAGGGTGAAGGGGCGGAAGAAGTAGCCAATTTCCTGGATGACTGCAAGGCCCTGGGTGTTGAGGGTGTGACTATTTCTCCCGGCTTCAACTATGAGCGGGCCCCCCAGCAGGAAGTATTCATTCAAAGGCGCGCATCCCGACAGTTGTTCAGGGATATTTTCCGTATTGGTAAGGAACGCAAGGCGAAATGGACGTTTAATCAGTCCAGTCTGTTTCTGGACTTTCTGGCGGGTAACCAGAATTATCAATGTACGCCTTGGGGAAATCCTACCCGCAATATTTTTGGCTGGCAGAAGCCCTGCTACCTTTTAGTGAGTGAAGGCTACGCCCAGACTTACAAGGAAATGATGGAAACGACTCCTTGGGATCAGTACGGCGTCGGGGTTAACCGCAAGTGCGATCAGTGTCAGGTCCATTCCGGTTTTGAGCCGACAGCGGTCAATGACACGTTTGCGCACCCCCTGCGGGCGCTTAAAGTAGCCTTGCGTGGGCCGCGTACGGAAGGCCCTATGGCTCCGGATATGCCAACCATTCCCCCTTCACAGGGATCCGACCATCCGGTTTTTCCATTACGGGTTGAACGTTAGTAAGCGATTGGCCGTCCAAAAAGGGCTAACAGGGAGATTTTATGCTTATGAGAAATGCCATGTTGCTTGCTGTCGCAGCGGCTTTGTCCATGTCGCCAATGATTTCAGCCGGAGCAGCTGTCGCAGCTCCGGCTGCCGCGCAAGCCAAGGTCCTGACAGCAAAAGCCACTATTGACACCCTCGATGCAGCCTTATTGAAAGCCATGCAGGGTGGCAGCAAAATGGGTTATCAGGGCCGATATGCCGTGGTGTCTCCTGTAGTCCGGAAAGTCTATGATTTTGACCGGATTGCCAGTCTGACTCTGGGCAGCCACTGGTCCAAACTGACCACTGCGCAACAGAAAGAATTTGTAAGCGTGTTGGCGGACTATACTGCAGCCACATATGCGGCTCGTTTTGATAACTATAAAGGCGAACATTTTGCGGTCGTCAACAGCGAAACCATGCAGCCCGGAACTGAAGGCGTATTCAGCACCTTGACCATGCGCAATGGCAAGGTCCATCGTTTTGATTACCTGCTCCAGCAACAGGATGGACAGTGGCGTATTGTGAATGTGGTTGCCGACGGGGTCAGTGATTTATCCCTGAAACGTTCTGAATATGATGAAACCATTAAAACCAAGGGGTTCCCGGCCTTGATTGCGCATTTGAAAGCGCAAACTGCTCATTATGCGAGTGGTAAAAATTGATGCTTCGCTGGCGTTGGTTGCTTGGTGGCATTTTCGCCAGTTCCGTGCTGGCGCTATCAGGCTGCGCTACAGTGGATGGTCCCGGCTCCGGCACATCGGGATCCGGTCGACCGCCTTTGCAAACCTTCAACCATACTATGTTCCATGTGAACATGGGACTTTACGATTATGTGCTTGAGCCGGTATCTACGGGCTACAAAGCGGTGACACCGGGTTTTGTCCGCGAGGGCGTCAGTAACGTTTTTTCCAACGTGGGCATGCCTTACATTTTTATCAACGATTTTTTGCAAGGTCGGGTACAACAGGGTATGGAGGATATGAGCCGTTTTCTGGTCAACTCCCTATTCGGTGTAGGTGGTTTGATTGATGTGGCTGACAAACTGGATTTACCCATGCACGACAATAGTCTGGGGGTGACGCTTGGAGTCTGGGGCGTACCACAGGGACCCTATCTGGTATTACCCTTTTATGGACCCAGTTCGTTGCGGAGTTTGCCGGGTCTCGCCATGGTCATGTTTACCGGCCCCGCATATTATCTCACCAGTACCCCTGCCCAATATGCCTTGAGTGGCATGGGGGTGATTAATACGGGCTATGTGGATGGTCCGAAAATCCGCATGGTTCAGGAGGCTGTGAATCCTTATCAGTTTATGCGCAATGCCTGGGAACAGCATGAACAGTATTTGATCAGTGGCGGGGTAGTCAGTAAAAGTCAGTTGCTCGAAGGTCTATCTTTACCTCCGCCTGCTGGAACGTCTCCCGCCAGCAATGAATCCAGCACCAACACGAAAGGAAAGCATTAAATATGGCTTTTGATCAGGATGCA
This sequence comes from Acidithiobacillus sp. HP-11, assembly GCF_015100075.1. Taxonomy (NCBI): domain Bacteria; kingdom Pseudomonadati; phylum Pseudomonadota; class Acidithiobacillia; order Acidithiobacillales; family Acidithiobacillaceae; genus Acidithiobacillus; species Acidithiobacillus sp. HP-11. The sequence continues at coordinate 10,644 of NZ_JACKYY010000006.1, read as the reverse complement.
GTGCGCCGTACGGCTCATCTGGCCCGTCTGGCCCTACCCCAGGAAGAAGTGCCGGCAGTGGCCAGTCAACTGGAAAAAATCATGTCGCTCGTTGAGGAGTTGAGTGCCATATCCACAGAGGGGATTTTACCCATGGCCCATCCTCTGGATCTGGAACAGCCACTGCGCCCGGATCAGGTTTCCAATCATGATGAACGCCAACGCCTGATGGCCAGTGCTCCGGCCACTGAGCACGGGCTTTTTCTCGTCCCCAAAGTTATCGAATAACAGGAGCAGCATTTGGACCTCCACGATTTTTCCCTGCGGCAACTCCGCGAGGGTCTGCAAAAACGGGATTTCTCTGCGCAAGAGTTGACGCAAACCCTGCTCAAGCGTATCCATGGCTTAAACTCGGAACTGAACGCTTTCATAACCGTCACCGAGGCTGCTGCCCTGGAATCTGCTGCTCGGGCTGATGACCGTTTGGCAAAAGGCGAAAGCGGAACGCTGCTGGGTTTGCCCATCGCCCATAAGGATATTTTTTGTACGGCAGATGTGCCGACTACTTGTGGGTCGAAAATGCTGAAAAACTTTGTCGCTCCTTATAGTGCCACTGTCGTGGAGCGTCTGGACGCAGAAGGCATGGTCATGCTGGGTAAGCTTAACATGGATGAATTTGCCATGGGCTCTTCCAACGAAACCAGTTATTTTGGACCTGTCCGTAATCCCTGGAATACGGAAATGGTACCCGGAGGTTCTTCCGGTGGTTCGGCAGCGGCGGTAGCAGCGGGTCTGGTGCCGGTGGCCACAGGCACAGATACCGGCGGCTCCATTCGTCAACCGGCTGCCCTTTGCGGTATTACCGGGATTAAACCTACCTACGGACGGGTTTCCCGGTATGGCATGATTGCGTTCGCATCAAGTCTCGATCAGGGGGGGGCGATGGCGCGTTCCGCCGAGGATTGTGCTTTGCTGCTGAATGCCATGGTGGCCCATGATCCTCGGGATTCTACCAGCCACCCGGCGGCTGCCAGTGATTTTCTGCGTGGACTGGATCGTCCTCTGCAGGGATTGCGCGTCGGCGTGCCCGAAGAGTTTTTTGGCGAGGGACTGGATCCGGAAGTGGCTGCCGCCGTGCAGGCGGGGATAAATCAGTTAGCCAAACAGGGCGCTTCCATTCAATCCATTCGCCTGCCAAATAACCCTCATGCGGTCAGTACCTATTACGTCCTGGCACCGGCTGAGGCTTCCAGCAATCTGTCGCGTTTTGACGGAGTACGCTATACCCATCGCAGTAGTGCCGTAGAAAACCTGGATGACTTGTATCGGCAGAGCCGTTATGAAGGTTTCGGTGCCGAAGTGCGGCGGCGTATTCTGGTCGGCACTTATGTCCTTTCTGCGGGCTATTATGATGCCTACTATCTCAAGGCCCAGCAGGTGCGAAGTCTGATTCGCGAAGATTTCCGCCGCGCTTTTGCCGAGGTGGATGTCATTGTCGGCCCTACGACCCCGGGACCCGCCTTTGCACTGGGTGCAAAAAACGCTGATCCAATTTCCATGTATCTGGCCGATATTTATACCATTGCTGTGAATCTGGCGGGGATTCCGGCTCTCAGTCTGCCCTGTGGCTTCACCCAATCCGGCCTGCCCATTGGCATGCAGTTGATGGGCGATTATTTTGCGGACGATTTATTGTTGAATGTGGCGCATCGCTATCAGCAGGAAACTGACTGGCATCTGGCACGACCAAACTTGAAGGCGGGGGAGGCATGAGTATGGACTGGGAAGTGGTTATCGGTCTGGAGGTTCATGCGCAACTCAACACCGCCACCAAAATATTCTGCGGCTGCCCGACTGCTTTTGGTGCAGAACCCAATAGTCATACCTGTCCGGTTTGTCTGGCCATGCCGGGAGCATTGCCGGTTTTGAACGGGGCAGCCGTCGATAAAGCCATTGCTTTGAGTCTGGCGATTGGTGCCGAGCTGAATCGGCATAGCGTGTTTGCGCGAAAAAATTACTTTTATCCGGATTTGCCCAAGGGCTATCAAATCAGTCAGTACGAGTTGCCGGTTGTCGGCAAGGGGCAGTTGACGGTACAGATGGCGGATGGTTCTGAAAAGGTCATCGGCGTCACCCGCGCACATCTGGAGGAAGACGCGGGTAAATCCCTGCATGAGGCTTTTGTCGGCCAGACCGGTATTGATTTGAATCGCGCCGGGACGCCACTGCTGGAAATTGTTTCCGAACCGGATATGCGTTCATCTGCGGAAGCGGTGGCTTACTTGAAGAAACTGCATGCGCTGGTGCGCTATCTGGAAATTTGTGATGGCAATATGCAGGAAGGTTCCTTCCGTTGTGATGCCAACGTTTCCCTGCGCCGTCCTGGAGCCCCTTTTGGTACCCGGGCGGAAATCAAGAATCTGAATTCTTTCCGGTTTCTGGAAAAAGCCATTGAATATGAAATCCTGCGTCAGAAAGATATTCTGGAGGGTGGTGGCAGCATTGTTCAGGAAACGCGCCTGTATGATGCCAACCGGGATGAGACACGCTCGATGCGCAGCAAGGAAGAGGCCAACGATTATCGCTATTTTCCGGATCCTGACTTGTTGCCTCTGGTTCTGGATGAGGCGCGTATTGAAAAAGTCCGGCAAAGTCTGCCTGAACTCCCGGATGCCAAGCGTGAACGCTTTATGCAGGCCTATCAGCTCTCGGCCTACGATGCCGGTGTGTTGACCGCCGGGCGTGATCTTGCCGACTACTACGAGAGTGTGGCGGATGGCGTGGAAGGTAAGCTGGCGGCCAACTGGGTCATGGGTGATTTGCTCGGGGCTTTGAATAAAGCGGGGGTCGAAATTCAGGATTGCCCGGTGTCTGCCGAAAAATTACGCCTGTTGGTGCAGCGTATTGAAGATAAAACCATTTCCGGGAAAATTGCCAAGGAAATATTTGAGGAAATTTTTCACCAGGGTGGTGAAATTGATGCCATTATTGATAGTCGTGGCCTGCGTCAGATTACCGATGCGTCAGCCATTGCTGCTATGGTAGATGAAATTATTGCTGCCAATCCCCAGCAGGTTGCGGGTTTTCGGGCGGGTAAGGATAAGCTCCTGGGCTTTTTTGTCGGCCAGGTGATGAAAGCCAGTCAGGGTAAAGCCAATCCTGATCAGGTGAATACCCTGTTGCTGGAACGACTCCAGAAGCCGGAATGAAATTTTGAAGTGTTGTTTTGCGGGTGGGTAATGCCCGTTCATTCAAAAGGGTGCCAGCAGAAGGCACCCTTTTTATATGACAACTTTTGGGTGCGCTCAGGAAGCCGGAACAGTGGCGGGCACTTCCTTAACCAGTTTCAGAAATTCGGAGAACGGACCCATGTTTTCCATGGCTTCCATTTTCGGGCCCTTGAAGTTGAGACGTCCAAACATCATGGCCATTGCAGGTGAACCCATGTGATGCCAGTCATGGGTCGTTGCCCACATTTTGTAGTCGTAGTTGTAATTCAGGTCGGCAACCTTCACCGCACCACCGTAGGTGCATTCAGCCTTACCGTCTTTAGCGGCAATTTCGAGCTGAATGGGCGGCGTGGTTTTCATGCTGGAGTCAGAGACCTCCATTATCTTGTAACCCTTACCGCCATTATTTTTGATCCAGGATCCCGCGAGTTTTTCGGTCAGCGTCGGATTATTGTTCCATGCGGTGCAAAGCTCCTTGGCCCAGGCAGGAGACATGAAAGCGGGGGTTGTGGATGCTGCTGTTATGGCACTACTCTCTGTTGCGGAACTGCTTGTATCTGCTGCAATTGCCATCGTAGAACCGGCGAGACCCAATCCCAAAACCGTCGCCATCATCATTTTTTTAAACATCATTTTCTCCTCCGCCATATGTATGGAATGCTCCCATTGAGCATCTCAAGAGTATAGACCGGGTTTGGTCTTGCGGAAACCAAGGTATTTTTAATTTGGTGATAAACAATTAGAAAATAAGAACATAATGAGTTTCTGGTGTACTGAAGGAATATATTTTTGTATGAGTTAAAGTTGTCTGGCATTCACATTTGCCCGGGCTTTGGTTAAACTCCACTGTCATGGAGGTGTGGCAGAGCGGTTGAATGCACCGGTCTTGAAAACCGGCAGGGGTTTGCGCCCCTCGTGAGTTCGAATCTCACCGCCTCCGCCAATTAGATATGCTAACCAATTGAATTAAAAATAAATAAATAATTTTAAAGTAAGTTTATCTTACCTCCGATCTTACCCTGCAAAAATTCTTCTTCATCGAGACTTACTTGGGTTGTGATTACAAGTCGTGGGTTTATTGGCAAGATGGAACATCAGGTTTTTTATCATTCCGAGACCCTGTGGTACCGATGCCGTCGGAAAATGCAGAGGGAGAACGGTTGCCCATCCAGATGATACGAATGGAGCAAGATAATTGAGCTACCGTTGATACATCTATCCACACACGATTCCATGACCTCACCGGTTGGGAGAAGTCGCCTCGTAAAAATAGACGTCCAAGCCTAACGTTTTGTGTTATGATCCCATAAGGAAAATAAGGGGGATTATATGAAAACGGATATTCATGCGATGGCTAAAAACGTTTTTCATCATGTGGAGATGCACGTTCTCAGCCCGGCTTATGCGATTGATGTGAGTACGATGGTCGGTTTTTATGCGAAAGATGCCCGGTTTTGTCGATGGGTCAAAAATGTTCCACCCAGCCGGATACAAAAAATGCTGGCCGTGATGGTGCGGGAATGTGCATGGCGGGATGAGGCATGGTTAGGGGAATACATCCAGAACCGACCGCTACAGTCTGATAAGTGTTGCAACCCGGCGTAGGCGATTGACACGCGAATTATTTTTTAATCGGTTCCTGCAAATACTTCAATGCTCAAGCCGAACCGTTTTGCCAAGGCGTTCGCCTGACGAAGATTGATCTTACGCTTGCCTGAAAGCACGTCCGAAACCTTTGCCTGATTTCCAATTTCGGGCAAATCGGATTGTCGGAGATGATGTTGTGCCATTAAGAATGCCAAAACTTCCTGGCTGCTCATAGCACTGGGCATGGGGTAATTTTGAGCTCCGTACTTTTCGATCAAATATCCGATCATGCTGGCCAGTCCAGCCAGAGGACTATTTTCATCCGCGCCCCCCGCATCCAGAATGGCATCCAGAGATTCCACCAGTGATTGATAATCTGCGTCATCGGCTGGCGGGACCAGCAGAGGCGCAACATTACGCCAATGTTCCATCAGGCAAAGCCAAGGAATAGAGCCATCGCCCGATTCACAGAGACCATCATCCCATCGTCCAAGTGCCCGACTATCTGGCCTATTTTCTCGCGAGGGATAGTCTGCGATTTATCCACCATGATTTGTGAAGGCTTGTGCAATCCGGTTTCCGGTGATGCCTCAATGCCGATACGGTAAAGCGGCGCATCTCTGAGATCGCTGGTAATGGGGAGAACTGTCACGGAGGGCAATGTCGAGAACATTTCAGACTGAACAACCAGCGCCGGGCGGGGCTTGCCATAGTCACCTTGTAGGGCAACAACGACTATAGCGCCCCTTTTCAAACCCACCCATCCTTATCTGCTGCCGCTTCAAGCCAGTCCATCACCTCCTTTTCTTGCGGGTCATTCCGCACAACAAGACACTGACGACGACATTCCTCCACAAAGTCTGGACGACGGGTGTCTGGCACCCAAATTTGAATTGGCCTCAACCCTGCGGCACGCAAGGCGTCTCGATGTTTTTTAACCCGCATGTTCACATGTGCAGTGGTCATAAATCATCTCCTCATTAAAGTTACATGAAACAGGTTATATGACAGCAGCATCGCAGGCAACAATTCCCTGAAAATAACCTGATCGCAGGATTCCTAAGCGCGACTAGAGGCTAAAATTCCGCTTCTTTCGCACAATAACTTCCACCTTGCGCTTTTCTGCGATTTTAGGCGCTGTCTTGAAAGCCATTTTGGGCGCAGTCTTCTCTGGGAGATCAAGATCCTTGGGGTACCAGAATGATGGAGTAGCGTTCGCGGAAGCCATATCTGGATCCCGTACATCCTTTGCGGATTCTTTGCGCTCCGCAGGAATACGCTCCGCAGGAGTCTCTTTGCCGGGATTGGTCTTTAGATTGGCTCTTATTCCAAACTGGGGAGCTTTTATGATAGTTTCGTGTTTAGCCATGTGCAGATCTGGTCCAATCCCGATTAAATTGCGCCTGCAGCTCCGATACCGGACGACCATGAAGCAATAACCCCATTTCTCGATTGGACTCCAGTGAAGTCTCCGTGAAGTTCTCGGAGCCTATCAATGCTTCATTCCCGGAAATTACGGCCTTCGCGTGCATGTAAATCGGCTTCACCGGCATCAAGCGTACCTGAACCCCATGTGCGCGCAGAAAGGCTACATCTTGCTTGTCTTGGGCGTTGATACTGGCGGGCAGGATGACTCTGGCCAGCGCGCCTTTTCGGGCAATAGCCTCCAGTGTCGGGCGATATGGACCCATTTCCTCGCTTTCGATGTCTATCGGACCCGGTTGCTGGATGACACCGATGATTTGCGCGGCAGACGTGCCCGGAGAAAGAACCAGAATCTGATGTGCATAGGCCGGAGCCCGTCGATTATTCCAGTCTGCATGGAAAACAGCGTTGGCCGCCTTGACCACGGCAGGATCTTTCGTGACATACAGGTACTCCCTATTGCGATCGAATGCGCTCCAATCGAAGTTCGCCGTACCAATTTCGCATTCATGGCCTGAACAGACAAACTTTTCATGGAGAAAAGCATAGTGATCCCCATGACTGGTAAAGCGGTAAGGGGCCAGATGTAAAGTGGCACCCGTCGCCTCGATCTCCCGTTCTTCCTTACGCACCTGCCAGGGTTTCATGCCATAAGGCTTACCCTCAATGATAACGCGCACATCCACACCGCGCGCATGGGCTGCTTTCAATGCCCGGAGAATAGGATGGTCGGAGAGATAATAGACCCCGACATTGACCGAGTGGTGGGCTGATCGTATCAGCTGCACAATGGGTGCAGGTCCCGCATGGGGTTCAATATAGAGCGGCATCATTATCCTTCTTTTGGGTTTTCCAGTTCGGCAAATTTGGCGGCCATGGTAGGATTTTTCCGGGTGAGTTTCTTGATGGTTACATCCTGGGCCTTATCGTTGGCCAGGCGCAGATTCCGATCCGCGCCCAGCAGCGCCTCTTTGGTTTTCTGTAGATGATCAATGGATTTGTCGATCTCATCAATCGCCGTGGCGAATTTTCTGGATGCCAAGTCGTAATTTCTTCCAAATGCATCCTTGAAGCTCTCCAGATCGTTTTCAAAGTTTGTAATGTCTATATTTTGCGTGCGCACCAGGGCCAGCTCGGTCTTATACTGGAGCGCTTTCATGGCCGCATTGCGCAGCAAGGTAATCATGGGGATGAAGAACTGCGGCCGAATGACGTACATCTTCGGATAGCGGTGAGATACATCCACAATGCCGCTGTTATAGAGTTCGTGATCGGATTCCAGGAGTGAAACCAGTACCGCGTATTCGCAACCTTTTTCTGTACGGTCACGGTCCAGTTCCTTCAAAAAGTCTTCATTTTTCTTCTTGGTGGCCGTCTGGTCATTTTCGTTTTTCATCTCGAACATGATGGATACGATTTCCGTTTGGGCTTCGTCATAATCCCGGAAAATATAGTCACCCTTACTACCCGCCCGAGCGTCATTGTCTTTTTCAAAGTAGGCGTAAGGGAATGCTGTGGCCCGGATTCGATTGAATTCAATTTCGCAATGCTGCTCCAGGGTTTCTCCGACCATTTTCGTGGAGAGTTTGGCTTTCATGTCACGCAAGCGTTCAATGGCTGCATCGCGGTCCTTGATCTGCATTTCGAAACGTTCGGTGATGGATTTTTCCGCCAGGTGCTTTTCAAGCTCTACCCGATCGAGACTGTTTTTCAGCGTGTCGCGCTCTTTTTCTATGTTCCGGACAGCCATACTAACGGCCAGTTGCTGATGGGTCTGGCTGGCTTCCAGTTTGGCATTGAGCGACTGAATTTCCCTATCCTTTTCTGCCTGAAGGCGTTGCAGGGCATTCTGGAGATTGACCGATTCGAGTTTGTTGATGGAAGCTATCTGTTCCCTGAGTTTTGCAATTTCTGCATCCTTGGCGGCTTCGGCACGCTGCGCTTCTGCCAGGGATTCAGCCCGGGTGAGGGCCAGAGCGTTCTGCTTTTCCTTTTCAGCCAGCGCGAGACGCTCATGGATCTGCTTATCGAAGTCCGCATCCCGAACCTGTTTCAGAATATCGGCGTATCCCGCTTCGTCCAAGCTGAAAGTTTTGTGGCAATGGGGGCAAATGATCTCATGCATGCTGACTCACTCCCGTTTAAAGCCCGCCATGATATTTGAAGGAAATCTCGCTGCACTGGGGGCAGACAAAGACCTGTACCTTGAGTTTCTTCTCGAAGGCTTCCTCGCCATCATCGGCCATCTGCCCGGCGAACATGCCCAATGCGGCCCCACCCAGACCGGTTAAACCTCCCATACGAAGGCCATGGGCACCCATATCCTGCATGGGCGTCTGGCAGCATGGACAAGTGGCAGTTTGCTGTTCCTGGGGCTTTTCTCCAAATCCAAACATGATGGTACTCCTTTGCTGATTTGCGGAAAGATGTCGTTAATCGGGATGCGACTACAGGTCTATATGTTACCCTAAATAAGCGATAGTCAACACCGCCCATCTTATTCGTAGCGTGCCAAATGTACCACCACTATAGGAAGTTACTTGCTGTATCTTCTGGCCGATACCTTATTGCAGATCATCTATGTAAAATTCATCGATGCCCCAAAAGAGTATGTCTCATTGGAAGCTGAGGCAGTTGACATGGTGTAAATGCCTACCGTAAATCATGTCCTGAATGAATTCCATTTGGAACAAAACAGGCTGAAAGCTGCTCAATGAAGAACCTTCGATGAATCATTTTTTCATGTGGTTAATGTGTCCCTTATATGGCGATCAAAGACTTTATAAAATAGGCCATTGGGTACAATGTGTATCCCACGAAAAAATCTGAACGAGCTGGCTTGCAATTCCGGATAAGGCATCAAGGAAGTTTCATAATCCCATTTAAAAGCGTATTTTCATTAAATCACCACAACGTCAGCATCATTCTGGTTTGTAATAGGTTGACGGTCTGGAAAATGTCTTGAAGGTGTTTCGTACAAGTGAAAAAATAGATTATAGTAGTAGGTCAGTAGAAAAACTTTTTTATTTTACTTAAAGAGTTATAATTTGTTATTGGGTTGATTGTAGATCGTGTTTTGATGATTGGTAAAGGAGAATGTCATGTTAAAAGGAATTGAAAATGTGTATAAGACCCCGATGGGTGCCGTATTGATGCGTTTGTATTTGTTGGAAACGGGTAGTGAGGAAGCTTTTGATCCTCTGCATCTGATAAACTGGTGGGTGGGAAAATTAGAAAATCCGGATGCAGGATATGCTTGGCTGAGTACCAGTCTGTGGCGTCAGCTTGCACGGCACATTCACTCGGTGATCGCTTTCAATTTTCCTTGTCTTGCTGATGCTGCTGGTTACGATCTTGGGATTGAAACCTCACTGATCCCCAAACCTGAGATTAAAACTAATCCAGATGGAACTATTCTAGAGTATTGGTCAGTAGATAAATATGCGCAATCATTGCCTCCCTTTGGGTTTAAAGCTTGGCAGCGGCCTCTGAAACGTCTACCTGTTTATTTCTACGATTCAGATGAACTGGATATAGGCCAAGACAAAGAAAATAGTTGAGCCGTCTTTATCATGGCCGGTGACGTCTGTGATCGGTCATGAACCTGTTATTGATGATGGGGTTCCCGCTTGTTCGTTTATTACGGCTAATTTATGGCCGTATGCTGGCCGAATAGGGAATCTTGAGATCAGCATGTTGTATCCATCGCATTCAAGTAAAACTTTTTCAAACAGCGTTCGTGACTTACCGAATTTCGCAGAAATTAGCGCCGTGTTGTGAAACCTTACATTCCAGTTTTCCCGTGTGTTGATTTATCAGGATGGTCGATGGCGTAATACGATGGGTTAAGGTGAGATATTCATAACAAAGCACTGCACCTAACACAAACGCGGTTAGCATCACCCCTAAAATAAAGTAAACGTTCAGGACGCGCTGTTTCAAAACCGCTTCCCGCACGGTGATGTTCAAGAGGTCGGCACCGGTATCTACCCAGTGGTCGATGACTTTGTCCTGCTTTTGAGCAATGGCCGCATTCATATTTTTGTCTACGGCGGCCGCAGCGTCTTTCAGGTTTTTGGTGGCCGTATTCAAGGCGATCAATGCCGATGAAGAACCCCGCTCTAGTCCATGACTAATCGCTCTTTCCAGTTTGATTACATTTATGTCAAAGGCTTTATCCACGTGCCCTTGGATATCACCGGCCCCTGCAGTGACGGCTTTTTGTATCTTGTTTGGGATGGATGCGAGAGCGGTTTTCATGATTTCTAAGGAATAACCAGCGGCAGCGGCTCCATCAAAAGCTACACGTGCAGACAGATACGCGCCATACATGGGATCGTCTGCCGATATTTTATACTGCTGTACCCACCGGGCGAGCAGCTTATGATCGGTATCGGGCAAAGACCGCTCTGTCAGATCATAC
>NZ_JACKYY010000067.1:0-10533 GCF_015100075.1 Acidithiobacillus sp. HP-11 | reverse complement strand
CTTCTCCTCCAGCTTGAAAGTCACATCGTCCACCATCCACGGCGGAACCAACCCCAACGCCAAGGTAAACAGCTTGTCTTCGTCCATCATTAACCTTCCCTAGATCAGCAATGCCCTAAGACTACCGTACCCTCGTATCCACTCCAAGTAGCGAGGAGCCAGTATTGTTTGCGGTTTTAGGATCGATATTTTGGCTGGGTGAGGCGCTTCCAGGCACATTGGCACAATGGGGTTTAGTATTGATTGTTCTTGCCATGTTGGGTCATGTTCTGCCTTCTGAGTTATTCCGCCTGGGTCGAAACTAATGTCGCAAGCTTTCCAGTAAATCTTCCGCCAGGACGGCTCCGGCTAAATCAATTTCCAGATCGCGGGCGAGGCGACGGTTCAGGCTTGATTTCATGCTCTACATGGCAGGTTTTGAGAACACGTGACCAGTCGCGCCTTTTCGTTACTCTGTAACGACTATTATTCAGACCATCGGATTGACAACCCGCTGGTCTGATCAACTCAACCTCCAGCAAATAAATGAATTGCAGTGCTGGTTGCACACTGATTTCTGGCACTTTGCCCAAAACTCGCCCAAGTGAACTCCAAAAACCTCCTGTTGGTACCCCGTCACCACAAAGTAATGTATGCAGTCGAGCTAAGGCCCTGTTAGTCTTGCTTCGCGAAATTTTGTTATTCGAGATTCCCTTTACTTAACTTGTCTGTAAGTTGCAATAAAAACGACCAGTCTATATGCTGGTCTGTATTCGCGGGAGGTTTTTCATGAACATCGAAGTCGGATCCTATGAAGCAAAGACAAAACTGCCGGAGTTGCTGCGCGGCGTCCAGGCTGGTAACCGCTACACCATTACTTTACGTGGCGAGGCCGTAGCTGATCTTGTGCCCGCAGAATGCAATTTGCATCAGGATACCGTGACCGCTGTCGATGATATGCTCTCCTTTATGCAGACCAATAACAACCTGGTTGGTGCCGTTGATGTTAAGGCGCTCATCAACGAGGGTCGTGCGTGAGTATTGTTCTGGATGCTTCTGTCGCCATGCTCTGGTTGGTGCCTGAAACTAATCCGGCGGGTGTTGATTATGCCCGTGCGGTTCTCAGGAGACTGAAGGAATCGCAGGCTCTGGTACCCCCATTATGGTCGCTTGAAGTGGCTAATGTCATCGCCAAGTTAGAGTCCAAGGGTATAGTCACCGAGGTGAACTCGCGATATTTCATTGCCATCCTGGAGCGGCTCAACATCGTGACAGATCAAGCGATGGTGACGCACGCTTTGAGCGACACTTTAAATCTAGCCAGACGCTTCAAGTTGTCTTCCTACGACGCCGCCTATTTGGAATTGGCTTTGCGCAAAGGCTTGCCCTTGGCTACGCTGGATAATGATCTGGCGAAGGCAGCGAAAATTGCTGGCCTATCAAATATGGACATCTCCTGAGATGGATTACATCCAAGGGTACTTCTGAAAAAGTGAGTTATGGACTGGGCCAGCAAATCCTACGTCCATCCTGAGGGAGATACGTCCGCATAGACTGATCCGCCCAAAGCGCGCTTCGTCCTGGTATATGACGCTCTGAGGGCGGGCAGTTTTTTGACTGGCGCGGCTAACCCTGAATTTGGTGCGAAAGGGGAGACTCGAACTCCCACGCCGTGCGGCGCTGGAACCTAAATCCAGTTGTGCCTATTTTTGCCTCTTTTTCGTTCAATAGCTTGCGATGGATAATATTTGCAAAACAATTGCTTATAAGATTTACAATCAATCATCATTCCCTAATATTCCCTGTCATTCCCAATCTGATTTACACATTCCGTTGCACGGAACATGAAAGTCAGTTGCACATTGAATGATCCGCCGCCGCCAAACAACGCGCGACTTTAACACCATGTACCATCATCAACGCGCCGCCCAACCTTCCGCAGAATTCTTCGGAATGTTCAAATCCCAAACCCAACCGCCCCCACTTGTGGACAACATAGCCAGTCCATTGATTCCATTCCGCTTTTTAACATTGAAACCGCCCCTTGACACACCTAACCACATCCACATCATCAAATCATATTCATTACCAATCAACCACTTACAAAATCTTTCAGTTTTTATCCACAGCGCCACATGCCAAGTATCCGTTTTATCCACAGGTGACTTGCCATCCACTTGCCACCACTTGCCATTCCCGCCCATCGCCACTTGCAACCGCCCCATTTATCCATCAATCCGCATAATAAAACACGCCGAACGCCAGTAAATAGAGGGTTTTTAAGAAGTCAATACGATTAAAACGGGGACGGTAGGGAATGACAGAGAACGCTTGAAAGTGTTGATTTGATGCAAAAAATGCTTGCAATGTGTTGAGAAGCTGGCTATACTAGACAGTAGAAGATGAGTAGTAAATCCCAGCTCATCGTCTGTGTATAAAAAAGGATGGGGTTAATGCACAAGGAGATATACCGATGGGACTTACTTGTTACAAAACACTCGAAGCAGCAAACTATCACGAAGCAAGATTACAGCATGAATTCGACAAAGATTTTTATTATGATGACGGCTACTTAGTAGAGCGCACCCGCGTAATTCCGCTTAAAAAAGTCATTCGCACAACAGCACCCGCACCACGCAAAACAGGGCACAAACAACGCGCGGAAGGTAGTCGTTCATCCGCAGCATCAGGTGATGGCAATTCTGAACCTGAACCGGAACCGGAGCGAAACCCACAGCAACATCCCCTTCAACTTTTAGATCAAAGCAGTCTTGCAGATTTACTCTGCATTTCCAAAAAAACACTTCAAAATACATACAGCAACACCCCCCACGAATTACCTGAATCAATCCAAATCCCGCATGCCCGTGGGCCGCGATGGACGATTCAAGCAGTTCAAGCATGGCTAAATAGCCGTCCCAAACACACGCAAAAACTCGCGCCTGTTGCACCGAAGCGTAAAGCAGGCCGCCCCCGTATTGCCGCTGCTATGGCTGCAAAGGGGGGTGCGAAATGAGCCGCGCAACCATCCATTTGCAAAATAGCGATGCTCTTGAAATTTTGGGTTTCTCGCGCAACGCCAAACCTTCCCCCGAACAGATTCAATCAGCTTTTCATAATGCAGCGGCCATGTATCATCCTGATCGTGGTGGTGATACAGAAGCCATGCGCGGCATTATTGCTGCCCGCGATTGTCTTTTGCCATCCGCAGCAGATGAAGAACGTCACGCAAAGCGTCGCGCAGCCACACTTGAAAGCCCTCGCGCTTTGGAAATGCAGGCGTTTTCCGAAAGGGTAGGCGTCAACATTACCGACTGTTGGCTGGCATTACAGCGTATTCAAAAGTGGGGTTTAACCCTTGATCATCCACGCGCTGCCGTTTTAGCACGCGGTGAAGCAAATCGGGCATTCCGCGAAACGCACGCGTTGGGAATGAGTTTAGAAAGCGCTGAAATGCTTTCTGCATCAGCCGGAGGGTTGGATGATGAAATGGCTAATCTCGCAGAAAAATGCCGTGATGCTCTGTCCGATGAAAAACTTGCACCCGGCCAAGAAGAAGGTTCAGAAGATGATCGGCGCATCGATGAAGCGCTTGAGCTTAAACATTCTGTTAAACCACGCGATAAAAACATTCTGGAATTGCGGTTCGATAAAGGGCTTTCAATCGCAGAAATTGCCGCGCATGTTGGCAAAACCCGCAGCGCCATTTATGCCGCATTTGATCGCATGTGTCCGGTTATGCATGCAGCAAAAGAACGCAAAGAATGGGCGGATAAACATTGCAATTTAGACAATTTAACGGGTAAAGATGCCCCCGCGCCGGTTGTTTTGGAAAAAGACGGACAGCTCGGATGGAATTTAGATGGGGATGATGGGGAGGTGCAGCCATGAGCAACGCACTTTCCAATCCATCTAAAGTACAAACGGTTTTTACCCGCCGCGATCTTAACCAAAAATCGCGGGATTTATTATCCCGCACGCAAGCGTATTTGAAAGGTTTTGACGCACGCGAACCGCAGTACATGCCGCGTCGTAAAATCACGAAAATTGGTGAAGCGCTTTTGATGCACCGCGAAATCGAGCGGATGGATGCAAAAAAATATCATGTGGATATTGATGTAGAAGCCCTCGATGACATGGAAATTGATGTAAAAAGGGGGGAAGCATGAGCAAAATTGCTTTTACCCGCATCACATCAAACAAAGTAATATCTAAAGGTTTCCGTTTACGCGGAAATGGCCTTGAAAAAATCAAAGGCGGCAAAATGTATTCCGGTTTTGCTGAACGCGTTGAAATTGAAAATTTGCAAGAGCTTATCCCTATTATCCAATCCATGCACACGAAACAAGCAATGGCCTACGGTACGGTTAAAAATGACGGTACGCGCCATGCAATTACCACCAAAAAATATCAGAAAGATGGCAAAAATATTGCACGCTCTCGTGATTTTTTTGAGTTTAAAGAAAATGCACAAGGCTTGTTTCTCGTAGATTATGATCCGCCGAAAGAGGAAACACCGTTGTCCATGGACGAAGTTTTACAAACCTTGGATAAAGTTTGTCCGGCAGTTACCAAAGCGGAAAAACTGGTGATTTCTAGTGCATCATCATATATATATCGTAAAAGTGATAATACCTGTATGAAAGGCGTGGGTGGTTTGCATATTCTCATCCGCGCAGAAAATGCCGCAGATATTACAGCAATCGGTGAAGCACTTAATGCGCGGCTCTGGTTAAACGGATTTGGTTACATTGGTAAAACAGTCGATGGTAAACGCACTGAAAAATCATTAATTGACAACACTGTATGGCAACCGGAGCGCTTGTTTTTTGAATCTGGCGCTGCGTGTGGTACAGGGTTGGAACAACGCAGGCCACCTTTCCAATATTTTGCTGGTGATGCGCTGAAATTATCAGAGGTAGATTTAACGCCGGATGAATGGGAAAAATTTCATGCGCTGGTTGCTAAAGCAAAAGGGGTGAAGACTAAACCGGACAAATCCAAATCAAAAGAAAATAGACAAAATCCAGCAATAACGAAACGTGAACGTTCTCAAAAACCCGTGTATATTGCACCGGTTGAGCCATTAACGCCGCACACAGCCGCCCGTATCATGGGCGCTCTTTTGTATGTCAGTCCAGAGGTAGAATATAACATTTGGATTAAAATAGGCATGGGGTTAAAAACCAGTTTTGGTGATGCGGGTTTCACAATTTGGGACAATTGGAGTAAAAAAGGAAACAATTACCCCGGTACCCAAGCATTACGCGCAAAATGGCTTTCTTTTGATCGCGGCGCTGTTACTGTTAAAACCGTTTATTTTTATGCAAAACAATACGGATGGAATGGTAAGCCTGTTTACATTGATTTACCCTTTCCTGTCAAAATTTTACCAGCGGATCAGCATCAAAAGCTGGCAAAATCGGTTTGCATTGACGAAGCCCGTGATCAAACTGAAAAATATCTGGAATCTGTAATTCTTGATCACAAGCCGTTTACCGTGTCGTCTGCACAAATAACGGTAGGTACCGGCAAAACTACTACGCTAAAAATGCTTTTTGATAAAATCCGCAAATCTAAGAAGAAAGTTGTCATCATCGCCAAAGACAAAAAACAATGCGGACAGTACGAAAAAGAGGGTGCGTTTTGGCGGCATGGACGGGAAAACTCTAAAAATGGGTTTGCCGATCAATGGCATTGTCCGAAAGCCGATGAAGGCGGGAATGTTCAGAGATTGGGCGAAAAAGAACAACGGTTACAGCAAATGTGCATAGGCGGGCATTGTGAACACGGCAATGTTTACATGCTGGAAAAGGCTAAAAAAGAAAAAACTGAACCGTCCGAAAAGGTGATCAAGTTTTTCAAAGAAAAACCTGAATTAAAAAATGTTGAACCATGCGGCTGGTTTGATCATGCCGCTGAATCGCAAAAATATACAATTCGTGTCGTCACATCGTCCGGTTTGGCCTTGATCGACATGGTAGATATGTCACGGGAAGATGTGGACGTTTTAATTGTTGATGAAAGCCTTGCGTGGAGCCATTCACAATTTTTGAGCGTAAAAGAGATTCGCAAATACATTGAACGGTTGCAAGGTTTGCAAAAAAAAATGCCCGATGACGGTTCAAAAGATAAAGAAAAAGAAATGCTGGAAACAGCATCAAATATCTTTGCGGAAATTGCCGAAAAAATGGGAAAACAAGCCGGAACCGCGCCCGCTGGTGAATATCAAGATATTAAATTTGACATGAAAGATATTGTTGATCATTTATCACTTATGACAGATGATCGCGGTGTAGCACCGTGGGAAAAGCCGGAATGGAAACAATGGCTTGATTTAGTGCAAACGCCTTTGCGGGCATTATCTGCAATAAAAGATGGCATCAGGGCGGGTAGTTTGTCGTTAGTTGACGGACAACTGCATGTAACATATTTGCATCCGATTTTAGAACATGCGGGCAAAAAGGGAATTCCAATTGTTATTCTTGACGCCACTTTAGACAGTACAGCGCAATCTATTTCATCAGAAATTAAAAACATTGTTGCCGCGCCAAATTTGGATTATGTCATTGATCCGCGTTGGTTTATTGCCGCAAAAAAAGATGAAAAATCACTCGAAAAAGAGATGAAAGATTTACTTGAAACGCAAAAAAATTTAGAAGCGCAAACGAAGCGCAAAAGTTACATTATTTGCAGAAAAACTTTAGCTTTATTTATGATTGGAGAGCTTGAAAAAATCGATGAAAACGATTTGCGGTTTATGCCGAAAAATGAATTGTGGGATTTAAGCATTATTTGTGGCATTGGATGGTTTGGATGGCACGATGCGGCTCACGATGAGTGGAATGGGCGTGATGGCATAATCTGGGGACAAATGCCGACACCGGATAGTGTGAGATTGCAGGAATATGCGGATCATCGGGCTGCTTTGCGTTTGTTGGGTGGCGGTAAGGATTTGCCGTTGCCGGATAACAAATGGATCGATAATTGCGAAGTAAACACTGGAAACCATGCTCAAATTTCACAAGGGAGACTTCCCGAACAGCCAGAAGTGCGTGAATGGATTTTGCGTAAGGTATCGAATCAACGCATACAGGCTGCAGGCCGCAGCCGTGCGGTTTGCCAGTCGCAGAGAATGACGATTTGGCAGGTTGGCGGATACCCTGTTACCGGCCTCGCAGAACACGGTATCAGGCCGACTTATGCCCGACTCGTGAAGGGTTTGGCCGGTTATGAAGTGGCCGCTTTGCATAGTGCAAAAAGGCAGAAGATGATGACTACCGCCGCCCAAGCCGCTATTGCTGCAGGAAAACAGATCACCCGTGAAACCGTGCGCGAATTTACGGAACAGTTGTGTAAGTCATTGATTACAAACAAGTCTAAATCATCTAAAGTTGTGCGGGATGCGTATATATATATATACCAACCTCGCACAACTTTAAGTGGGCTGGAATCTAACGAAAACAATGGGTTAGAAGGTACCTTGTTCACAGACGACGCGGGAACATGGGATCATGAATATTCCACATGGCGCGATACAGTACATGCCGGAATTCGGTTACATTTTGCAGAGCATGCGGGTTCATCCGCTGATTTACAGACGCAGAAAACGGAGCCGGTTCAGGAACATGTACAGAAAACAGTGCCGGAACTTGAAAACACAGAGTACCAACCTCGCACGAAGTCATGCGAGCTAGACTCTAACGAAAACAATACGTTAGAGGACGCCATTTCAGATGCGGAAATGGAAATTGTTGACTTGTGCGCAGAAGATAGCGAGGATACCACATCATACGATGTTGAAATTTTACCGAATCAACGCGATGTGCAGGAACCAGATTATTTACAGGAAGAAGAACAGCCGATGCGTAAAACATCTGATGACACAAAAGAAGAAGATGATGACGAATATGTGCCCGGTGCGGATGGGTAAAAAGGAGAACGCCATGATCACGGAAAAGAAAGGTAATCTGACAAATTTAGAATTGGAACGCGTCATCCCGCATGTCATTGACTTAATGCGAAAGGAGCGTGGGGATATTGATGTTTTGAATCGTGAACTGGAACGTATTTTTACGCCGCAAATGGAATTTTCGAATAGGTTTGATTTCCGCCATGCGCTTGATTATTTGGCGGGATTGGAACAGAAAGTATGGCAACGGGATTTAGCGTTACAGTATCTTGAAAAAATCCGTGGGACACCCGATTTCACGATTTTTTGTAATGCCATGTTTAAGATGCAAACGGGCATTGTAAGACGCCGCCGCAAAAAGGAAGCCATGGAACGCCGGATGCGTGGCCCTGTTGTTGAAGATGTAGCAAAAAGTAAGCGCACGGACTTTATAAGCAGAAGCCCTAATCTCACGAAAAGCTATGTCAAAAGCCCGAACCGCCTAAAAGTAGTAAATTGATTTTAAACAGCACGGCGCGAAGCGCACTGTAAGCAAGGCGCTTGCGCCGCGCAATAAACGCAAAGCGTTTATGTAGTGATAATCGGTGTGCCTACAGGCAAATCATGGAACCCGTATAAAGCCGGATCACGATCACCGAACTTTGAATTATTTTCATCAGACAACCATCTTAACCGCGCGTATTTTTGATGGAATTTCTGCCATCTTTTGCAGATTTCATCATCCACAAAAACATTCGCAAAATGATTTTCTTTTCCGCCATCTTCCACCGCAATATATGCGGGTTCCAAACTTTTATCTTCATCAATAAAATCTTCCCACGAATCGCCGTATCGTTCCTGCGCAGATAGTTCCAAACGAAACCTTCTGCATAATGAACTAAAAGTAATCGGAAAGGCATGATCAACATGTCCAGAACCGGTATTTGTTTTTTTCCAGATTTCAATTTGATACCGTATCGATTTGCGCATAACGTCATTCAATCGTGCTTCATAAAGTGATGCTGCATTGCCACGATCCCCTTTTTTCGTGAAACGGTAATAAGCAGCAATGGGTTTTGCATAACTAAAGTTGATTTCCGTCCCATCCGGCAAATGTGCAATAACAGCGAAAGTATTCTTGCTGTATCCATTTCCGCCGTTATCTTCAATCGTAAAATACGACACTTCGATGGACGAGCCAAGCTTGTGACACCAATACGCCAACCAATACAACAATTGACTATCGCTGATCTGCTGTGAACGCGGCATTGCGCGTAAAGTAAGTGAAACCTTTTTTTGACATTCGTCAACAGAATTCGGCATGGGAAAAACCGGTACATAATCTTCAATATTCATTTTGTTCATTTTGTCCACCATATGCTGTAGTAAGTCTCATTGACTACAGTAATGTGTCAAAAATTTTAAAGATTAAAAAAATGATGCAATAGAAGCGTCGCCATCGCCAGCCGCAGCATTGGATTTTTGCAGTAACCGTATCGCCGTGTCATTCGGTATTTCCACAAAACCTTTACATGTACCATCGTCTAAGCCATGCGGAGTGATATTATGAATAATTTCCGCACACGCTCTTTGTGTAAGCGATGCGGGATGACTTAACCATTTATCCGCTTGTTCATGCGTATTCAAACCGTTCAGTTCTGCAGCATGAATCAGTTTAAGCATTGTTTTAATCAAATGCGGCTCTGCAATAGCATAAGCCACTTCCAAAGCCAACCGATTAACGCATGCATATTCTGTTTCGCCTGATTCCATTTCTGTTGAAAAAAACATTTTTGCACGATCACCATTCGGATTTATTCCAAACCAAAACATAGCGTTCCCCTTTATATATCAGACACACAAAATATACTGCTCATCTACTACTGCAAACTGTCAAAAAAAACATAAAAACCTGTCATCAACAAAAAGCGTTTCATCCCTACCATCCAGCCCCATCATTCCACCCTGTAAACCCTCACCAGCCAGCCGCCACCCATCGATTTATAAAAGCGGTTCGCCAATGAAAAAAAACCATCACGCCATTAGCTAATGCACCCATAAATTCTTTCAGTGCTTATTTGATATTACGGCAATAATAAAGCATTGCAATTAATATCACGGTACCATATAATAAAACCATCGAAGCAAGGCACACCAACCAACAGCAAGGAGATTCAAAAATGGCAATCATGACTCAGGAAAAGAAAGCAACCATAGCCACCGAACTTAAAAAGTTTATGCCCAAAGATTGGAAATACAGCCTCAGCGTACGGCATCATTCAGAGATCGTGATGACTATCCAGAGCGCACCGGTTGACATTCTGGCAGCAGCAGGTAAGCCAGACGCAAAAGAAATGAGTTTGACGCGGTATTTCAGAGCTTCAGAGCTTTTCAAGAGTAATCCAGAACTTGCAGAGCTTTTCCAGAAAATACGGGACGCCCTTGATTTGGATAATCATGATCGCAGTGATTTAATGACAGATTATTTCGATGTAGGCCATTACTTGACAATAAACATTGGAAAGTGGGACAAGCCCTGGCTCCTCGCTACTTGGAGTGGATACGAGGGTACGGTAGTCTTAGGGCATTGCTGATCTAGGGAAGGTTAATGATGGACGAAGACAAGCTGTTTACCTTGGCGTTGGGGTTGGTTCCGCCGTGGA
>NZ_JACKYY010000081.1:0-5617 GCF_015100075.1 Acidithiobacillus sp. HP-11 | reverse complement strand
AGTGCGAGGAGTTGATCTTTGTAGGGTGTGGTCATGTCAGCCTCCTTTTTGTGGACAGACAGTAGTGCGTAGTATATCTAATATGTACATATATGTCAAGTGTACTGTACTATAACAACACGCGGTTTTTATTTTTTCGTTAGACGCACAATCCGCTCCTTCTTCCATCAATGCCGACAACTCTGACGAGATTTGTTGCGCCATGGTCTGGTCTGGACGATGAATTTCTGCAGGGAGGGGGTGCTGATACTTTTTGGGTTGGGAGTGAAATGGTTAACACTTTGTTAAACTTTTAACTGGGCACTGCCCGATTGGGCTGCCCTGTAGTTCTTCTACTGAAGGGCTGGTTCAGACTGATTGCAGTCATTCAGTAGCTGAAAGGAGTTGTCTGGTTAACCGCGTCAACTACACCCTCCATGTATACCGGAAATTATTGCCAGTATTTGTTAAGGCATTTCATGTGTCTATAAGATCTTCCGGGTATGTGCACTGATTAGAAGGAAATCATCTTCCTTCTTCTGTAGCCCCACTTGCGCTGGGTGTACCCTGTGCTCTTGCGCAATCTCATTGATGCTTTTTGAGGATCCGGACGCCTCCAGCCCCATCTTACCTTGAAGGCCGCTCCATACGATATCCGCTGTGCTGCGCCTCATCGTCTCCTCCTAACCAGGCCAGAAACTTAAACTACCGGCTCTAATCTGCGTCCCATTATAGGGTAGGATGCTGTTCTTTTTTGGACGGCACATAAATGCGTTCCATCTCAATTCTTCCTTGGCTACACTGTGTTGGAATTATAAGGATCTTGATATCACGTCCCAACACGGCAAGACACTCCATTAGCCGCCATTCGCTAACACCTTTGATTTGTCCGCCCATCATTTTACAAAATAGACTCCTGGAGATATTCATGTTATGAGCCGCTTCAGTCTGCGTCCACCCTTTCTGCGCTACCATATCTTTAATACATTCAATCAATTTTAACTTAATAGATTTTGCCATCTCCTCATGATAAGAAACCATACTTAGCTTTCTCCACAGATAAATTTTTACGGTTATGATGGATCCATAAGTCAAAATAAAAAGCTTGAAGGTTTAAACCAGTCTTATCAAACGCGTCCGTTTAGGGTCGTGTTCCGGATCAGCATTCATTGCCGCAACCGACTCATTACCAATGAGCGCGGTATTATAGGCTATAAAACTTCATGAGCATTGAGTTTTGCAGTGACCATGATTACCCCCTCCCAATCATTTTCCGAAAGTACCGCGAATGCTCGCACTCAACGCTATAGTCCAATCATTCGAGTCCCAACGCCAAGGTTCTTTCACTATAGCATGCATGGAGGTTCTGGAAACTGCGACCAAACAGGGGTTCAATAGCGGGGCCGTTGAAGAAACGGAAGATGAAGGATTTGAGTTAGTGGAAGTCTTCCCAGTGCAGCAGGAAAATCCGTCAGAGGAACCCCCGCATTGACCCCAATGGAAGCGCGGCGCGTGGTTTGAATATGATTCCTGGACTAGGTGCTCAGGGGCATTTTTTAGCTGATTGTAGATTTAACAATGGCGTCATGTGTTTTAATGGTGAAAGGGTAGTAGATGAAGGGCTGCAAAGACTAGAAGCGGACGTTGGCCTCGACGCTCTTAATCTCTTTAAAGATTGCTCTGATACAACTCTATAAATAAGTCAAAGTCGCTTGACTGTGACTGTGACTGTGACTGTGAAAGAAAAAAATAACGCTGTATTGGAAGCCATTGTGCGAGACAAGCCCTGGCTAACAGGACCTTTCAAGTGGGTGATGAAGAAGGGAAGGTTAACTCTGAGACATTCAACGGAGCGATTATTAACGCTCCGTTTTATTTTTTACATGCTGAAAAAAACTAGCAACTTTAAAGAAATGGTAGAGAATCAGATTGCATCCACAAGCTTTAGGTCTTTGGTTATAGATTAGGGCTTCACGTAATCAAAGCCATGGGATTCCAGCTGCATGATGCGCACGATGCCAGCCGGAACGATAACCGCAGAGGGAACCAGTTTAGGTAAATGACCCAGCTTTTTAGCCATCTGCAACATGGTATTGTGACAGGCGTCAAACTCTACACCCTCCGCATTCATAGCAGCAATAGTCTTGGCCACAGGACTGTTTGCAACAAGCATTTTAAGTCCCGGACCAAAGGCTACTACAACAATCTGAATTTTTTGCTGTCCAAAGAAATTAAGCAGGTTCTGCGAAGTGTTCAATACCAGAGTCCAGCGTGCCGGGTTGTCCTGACTAACCTGAACAACCAACTTATGCGTTGCAAAAGGTAAGGCATGTATAAATTTGGGATGCGCAAACTTGAAATCATGCAACATGGAAACATTGGCTGAGGCAACGCCCATACCAAGCAGCATGGCCAAAGGAATCAAAAAAGAACTAATCATACGGCGTAAAGTGCAAATAGACACAGAAAAATCTCCTTGTTACGGTTAAAATGAAATCATGGCTTGCATGGCAAATTCATTATCCACCACCTTGCTAACTGCCGCACCCGGCGAATTAGAAGCAACATGGGGTGCATCCACGGTGCGGAAATAATAGCCTGCCATAATTTTGGTAATTGGCGTGATATGATACTGGAGCGCCAGTGCCCATGTCTTGAATATACGCTGCTGCCCTACAGAGGCGAGATTAGGCAAGCGATCATAATAGTCATATCGGATGTTTGCTTCGATGTGCTTGGTCAAGAATAAACCACCCTCAACATAGTACCCAGAAGCAGAGTTGTTGACATTAGGATAAAGCTGCGTCTGATAAAGCGCAGGTTGTAAGCCTAATTGCTGGCTAAATGCGGAGGGGGCATCAATCCATCCGTTGCCACGCATGTATTCAAACTTTAATTGTCGACCCCAAGGGTGCATATAACCTTGTAGGTACTGGAAACCCAGACCCTCTCTTTGCATTGCATAACTATGCCCTAGATAGTCTGGTTGGGCATACTGATACCAGAGCCACCCTGTAAGATCACTACGGAAGGGGCCATGGCCGCCAAATATGTAGGACTCTTGGACACGTGCGGCATATAAAGGGCTACTGGACTGATTGCCCGCCGATACGCTCCCAAACATGCCAACCATAGCCCCATAGGCAAATTGCCAGTGGCCCCAGTTTTTCCAATCAAAAACCTGGACTCCGGGATATCGGAATGCATTGACGCCCAAACTTTCATTCGCGGGCACCAAGACGGATCCGGATGGACCTACAGCATACGGCCGGCTGGGTTGAGAGGCATAAAAAGGTTGAAGCATGAGTTGATTAATGACCGTGGGGAAAACCACGTAGTTATAGGCCATGTAGCCATTCATGGCATCCTCTGCACTTGGTGCCCGGATAATGCCTACTTCAACACGGGCTGCCGGTATGTAACTGAATACTACGTGTGCATCTTGCAGTTGCGGGGTATATTGGCCACGAATATTAGTGGCTGCATTATTTCCAAATTCACCCGCAAAAAAATAGGAGATGTGTGGATTCAACCATCCTCTCACCATTAATCGTGCTCGCTGGATGAGGAACGTGGTGCTTTGCCCAAAATTAGGGCCGATCAGATTCACATGAGGTGTAGCATAAATATACCGTTTGAGCGCAGTATTATATATTCCAGCAGGAGTTCCTGCCATCACATACAGATCGGGCTCTATAAATCCTGAAAAAAGCGAAACCTTTTTGGGGTTTAAATCTTGCAGCTTGAACCAGTTCGCGGCGGTGGCCGTGGGGACATAAGCAGCTAAGCAGGCTATAGTTAATGCTTTAATAATATTTTTGCCTCTACGGAATTTTTTTATTGGCATTTTTCCTCGTCTCCTTTTTTTGTATACTCACTGTTTGATCTCAGTGGAGATTTGAAGCAAAATCTGTTCCACGCCGATAGACCAAAAAAGCAGCTATCTTGATCAGATAAGCGCAGATTAAAGCCTATAGGTGCGCCATTCAGAACGGCAGTTATTATGAATATTATTTTTAACTTATGAAATCCAAGGAGAAGCTGGTGATTACTCGTCTATATCGTGTTATTTCCCTTTTTGCTTTGCTGGTTGTTGGAACTTTGAGCGCAAGCGCCGCTGATATGTACGTGGAAACGCTACCCGTACCCATGAGCAAAGCCTCAGGTGAGATACAGAAAGCCCTTGCCACGCACCATTTCAAGGTGGTGATGCATATTGATATCCTGAAACGGATTGAGGCCAAGCAATCCATCTTGCACATACAGAACCTCAATCCCGAGAAATTCCAGGATGTACAGGCCATGGTGTTTTGCAATCCGGTACTTTTCAGTGATCTACTGAGTGCAAACTGGCGCTCAGCTGCTGTATGTCCGCTAAATTTGACGATTTATGGAAAAGGGAACCAGACAACCATTGCTTATCCAGAGCGCGCCGCATTTACAAACGGTACTGCTGCTAGCAAGGTGGGTGCAAAGATTGATCACCTAGTCATAGCGGCTTTGAGAAGCATTCCCGGCGCTGCGTCTAAGTAGTCATTCATCTCATTAAAAGTTTACACAATCGACCCGCCCTTTCCATTACTGAGAAGGTGGGTCAATCTGGATGCTCTTTCACGAAAAACACTTCGTTTTATTAACACAACCCGTTTGCGCAACATTTCTACTTTCCCCGGGCTTGTTGGGCTAGAGCTGGCGTAGTGATGCACAAGCCGTTGCTGGCTTTGAAACGGTCCAGGCTACCAAAGAAATCATTGGTGGCTCCTGCGCCCACCGCATTACCCGCTCTGTAATGCATAGATTGATTAAAGATTCTGTCCAGACCCTGCGGATCTCAGGCAATGGTTTCGTCAATGCCACCATCTCCAGTACCCACCAATGCTTTCCCCACATCCTCCGCAGATAGAACAACAAGAGCATCAGAAGGTGGACCACGTTCATACATCAAGTTCATTACGACGAAATACACAGCGTCGTGTGTGGCGGGTTACATGATGAGCAAGAACGCGTTCCATTGCACGGCCTCACGGTGAACGAAAGCGTAATTTCGCGGGTCAACATTTTAGGCGCACAGATATTTTGTTTTTGGGATTTTCAGAATTGAGGCGATAATTCGGGATGATATTCGCCATCAGGAGAAAGAGAATGAAAAGTTGATCCGTTGAACATATGAAACTGATCCGGGCCACCCCGGAGGATGAACCCGGATCCGAGGGGCCGCATTAGCGTCCCAGTTTCATAGTTCCAGTTACAAATTAGCCCTTCAACTCTTTTTTGCTTTTGCGTTCATCGGACAGGTCTTAATTCCCAGCACCGTATACAGCGCACAAAAGCCAGTCAACCCCGTGATAAGTGGCACCAAACCAATAAGTGCCCACCATTTAGCTGCGCCAGGCAAAAACACCGCCAGCACCACAATAATGATTAAACCTGCGATCACTCGAATGATCCGGTCTTTACTCCCTTCATGGCTCCTCGCTACTTGGAGTGGATACGAGGGTACGGTAGTCTTAGGGCATTGCTGATCTAGGGAAGGTTAATGATGGACGAAGACAAGCTGTTTACCTTGGCGTTGGGGTTGGTTCCGCCGTGGATGGTGGACGATGTGACTTTCAAGCTGGAGGAGAAGCGGCTGGACCGC
>NZ_JACKYY010000063.1:0-13212 GCF_015100075.1 Acidithiobacillus sp. HP-11 | reverse complement strand
CTCATTATATCACGGAAGGCGGTTCTATTCATCGTTATCTGGCTGATTCACAATAAATAAAACAAGAAAAATAGGGTAACAAAATAGCGCCAAAATAAGTATAATTCATAGATAAATAATAATATTTAATGACCGACATTTTTGTTAACCATGCCGATTTTCCTCGCGGAAAAACGGTGAAACTTTAGTATGAATAATCCACAATCCCGCACGATAAAACGCACGACAATTTTTGCTGGCGTCCTTGCAGCAGCGATGTTGAGTTTAACCAGTTCATCGGCCATGGCAGCCGTTTCTTTAGGATTGGCGGTTCCCGGACTGAGCGTACAATTGGGTACGCCTCCCGTCTACTACGCGCCACCGCCGGTGTATTATGCGCCGCCCCCCGTCGCTTATTACACGCCGCCACCAGTGGTCAGATATTATCCCGTGCCACCCCCTGTCGTTGCCTATGGACCCAGACCTTGGCTTCGGCGGGGGCCGCCACCATGGGCAGGGCATGGAAGGCCAGGACCCTGGCAACATGGCAATTGGCACCACGGACCCTGGCACCATGGAAATTGGCATCACTGATAGATCAAGAATATGAGATGCGATTCGCCATAAAACAAAACAAAATTCTGCAAGTGGTCATGGATAATGAATGACCGCTATCAGTCTGGCGCCGCCCTTTGAGTTTGCAAAAAATGGTCTTCTTCTCACAACCATGGAGACCGTGTCATGCAAACAAAACCCAACGGCACCCAGCACCTCAACACCCCTTGGAACAAAGACAAAATCATAGGTCAGAAACGGCCCTTGAAACTACAGGAGGTATGGGCCATTAGAATTCGCCTGCAACTGGCCCAACAGATCCGTGAATTAGCCTTCTTCAACCTCGCCATCGATAGCAAATTGGGGGGCTGTGACCTCGTGGGACTGCATGTTTCCGATATCGCCCATGGTCACGCCGTTATGAACCGCGCCATTGTGCTCCAACAAAAAACTCAGAGGCCCGTCCAATTTGAGATCACCGAACACACCCGAGAGGCCCTGACTGCTTGGATCACCCATGCCAAACTCAAGGATGACCAGTTTCTTTTCCCCAGCAGGAAACACGCCTCACCTCATCTTTCCATCCGTCAGTATGCGCGTGTTGTAGAACGTTGGGTTATTTCTATAGGATTGGATCCGTCCGCCTATGGCACGCATACCATGCGCCGAACCAAGGCCACATTGATTTACAAGCGCACCAAGAATCTGCGCGCCGTGCAACTTCTGCTGGGACACACCAAGCTGGAGAGCACCGTCCGTTATCTCGGCATTAAGGTTGACGATGCCCTGGAAATGGCCGAGCAAACCGAAGTGTAACGAAATTGATGTCAACCTTGATAGGGTGCAATGATTTCCCTACTATGAAGCCATGACCAACTACTCCGTAGGGGATGACTGGCATATACGCATCAATGGCCGGGAGCAGCATCCGCTTCCGCACGTCCATGTGCAGTTTCGTGACGGATCCCGTGTGTCGCTGGCCATTGAAACAGGCGCGCTTCTAGTCGGCTATGTCTCGCCCCGAAAGCGATTGGAACCGGTGCGGACCTGGATTGAGGCGCATCGGGATGCCCTATTGACGGAATATCGGAGGTTGAATCCATGAATCAAGCACCCAAAATTGAAACGGCGACGATTACTGGCCTGTTCCAGGTAGAAATCCATTGGTCCACCGGAGAAGTGTTTACCACGGATCTTAAGGATCTTATTGGCCCTTCACGGGCGGAAGATCCCTTTTGTGCACTCCATGATCCGGCTTTCTTCGCTCAGGGGCATACAGATGACTGGGGCGATGGTCTGAGTTGGCCCGGCGGACTGGATCTGGGCGCAGACAGTCTCTATGCCTTGGGGAGGAAACAGGCCGGATTACCAACACGTGAGGATTTCATCCTGTGGATGGAGCGGAACAAGCTCAGCTTAAGCCGTGCGGCGGAAGCCATCGGTATGACTCGGCGCATGATGGCCTACTACAAAAATGGCTCCCGCCCGATACCAAAGACCGTTTGGCTGGCCTGCATCGGTTATGAGGTGATTGAACGCCACGCAGCTTGAATAAGGTGAATAATGGGCGATTTTGCAGCGGAAGCGGTCATTCGGCAGACTGACTGTCATGTTCTCGAGACCGGCCATTGGACTAACGCACACTAATCGGCCTTTGCGGTTAGTCAGCGCCAGACCGATTCGACCCCCGAAATGCAAATGCATCGGTATGCAGTGTGCCTTTAACTCAGTAGGCCTTCCAGTGGTAGCAGTTGAGCTTAATCAATAGGATATTTGCGCGGGTGACTTTGGTTCAGACTCCTGATCGACTGTATAATATCGAACAAATCGATTGTTGCTATATTGAGATTGGCTTTCAGCCTTAAGGCATCCTCGGGTTTGGGCTCCCAGTATAGAGTGCTACATGTTCAGCCAGATCCGCGTTCCTAAAAAGCCCTTCCATGGTCACCACTTTGCGCGGGATAGCTGCCGTTGTCCCAAGTTACTCTAAGAGTATGTGTCCCCGAAATAACCGTGGGACGACCCAGCCATTTTAACCCCAAATAGCTCAGGACTAGGAACCCGATCAGATATCGTTCGGTCAGGACTACAGGCTGTTCTCCGCCATGGGCTTGGTGTAGCTGGCGTGACCGGAGGCAGCATAGGCAGCACCCTCCACTCCGCCCAGCGCCTCCAGCGTTTTACCGCTCAACTTATGAGATGATCTCCATGATTTTATGCAACCCATGGCTCCCCAAACCATGTTGTAGTTCCCACTGCCCATGTTTGTTCCGGTAGAGTAACGTGGGCGTTGCTTCCTCACCCGTACGGATAAGCAGCCGGGTATTATTGCGCACGGCGCGACGTATCAAGGGCGGAGGATTGGGGGCTGGACGGATCCCGCCTTCTTCTGTTTGGGTATTGAAATGCGATTCATCATAGGCCAATGCCTTGGCTGGATTATTCGCCATCAGGATGGATGCGGCCTTGGCAGGACTGGAGGGCTTCAGAAATCCCACCAGAACTACCCGCAACCGCAATTTTTCAGCCCCGATGATGGGCAGAGCTTTCTCATACAATCTATGGCACCAGATACAGTTAGGGTCCATAAATGCCGTTAACTCAGGCCCCTGATGCCCGACCAGAAAAGTGTGTGCGTGGGTTATCGCTGCAGCAATAGCACTTGGAGGAAGCGCCTTGGGATTGGCGTGTTGGGGCTTTGTCATTTCCTGAAAAAGCATGTTCTCCTGGGCAGGTGCAGCCGTGGCCGCCAACGGAAGTGTGATCAGCCATCCAGTCAGCAGCCATCCTGACAACCTTCTTTTCTTCATAGCGCACTCCTCAATAACCCGTAGGTAATGGTCTCTTGGGCGAACAATCTCCGGTGACGCTTCCTGGAAGGGAATGACCCAATAGCCATCAACGTTCCTATAATACTCACCGCAAATGCGGCAGCAGCCCGGAAAGCTGTTTTTCAGAAATCATGCCGGGGATGCGGCCAATATGACCATTTTTGAGACGATACAACATGGCGGGCGTGCCATTGAAACCCAATGCACCCATCATTTCCAGATTATGCTTAAGATCCTGGGTTGTTTTTGCTGTGGGTGTGGCTTTGGGAAGGCTGCGATAGTCACCGCTCTGTAACGCCGGACCAACAATGGATTCAAAATGTTTCAATGTTGTCAGAGGATGGGAAGATTGCAGCCAAGCGGCGGCTTCTGCCGGACTTTGTGGCGTCAGGAAGGCCACGGGGACATAACGGACCGTCAATTTTCCGCCCTTAATCAAGGCGGCCTCATGGTTGTACATCACATGGCAGTAAGGACAATTGGGATCCTGAAAATCATAAATGATGGGACCGTGGTGGCCTTCCTGAATATAAGTGAGGTGATGCGCCAGAATATGCTTCCAAAGAACATTCGCCGTCAGTTTTTTGGGCGGTACCGCTGTAGCCGTTCCCGTTGCTGTCTGCGCTTCAGCGAAAGTCGTGCCAAAAAGTAATAGACTACTGCCGAATAGCCCGATTCCCAGCCATTTCAGCCAGCGGGTTCTCATCCTGTTTTCCATGTCGCGCTATTCTCCTGGTATGCAGATTATTTCAGATTCGGAATGATGGTCAGCAGTTCCCCGCGAGATACCATGCCGGGCATTAATCCTGTTGTGCCATTTTTGCGTTCATACAAAATGGCGGGTACGCCCATCGAGTGGGCACTTTGCAGTACAGCCATGTTCACTTTTAAAGCGTGAAGCGTCTGTGGAAGTGCTTTGGCTTGCGGCAGACCAACAGGCCCCTGGGGTCCCATAGGTGCCGCGAAACTCTTGGCAGCCAATCCCTCAAAATGTTGCAGCGCCTGGACCCGATGCGGGGATTGCAGAATAGCGGCAGCTTCAGGGGTGCTACTGGGCATGAGATAAGCGACCGGCACATAACGTACGGAGAGTTTTCCGGCTTTGATTAGCGGTTGTTCCTCATCGTACATACCGTGGCAATAAGGACAATTCGGATCAAAAAAATCATAAATGACCGGTCCTTTATGCCCTTCCTGGATATAGGTCAGTTGCTGGCCGATGTCCTTCCAATAATTGTTCTGAGCCATTTTGGGTAAAGGCGGAAGTTCTGTGGCTGCCAGGGCAGATCCTATGCCCAAGATGCCGATCAGCATGCCGGTTAAAACGGTCAGTCTTGTGTTGCAGTTCATAGCGATCTCCTCAATTATTTTCTATAACATCAACGATCAGGCATCGTATGGCCCAGCTTCTGCCGCAGGTGCTGCAGGAGCGTTTCGGGTCCTTCATAGCCTTCATATTGGGCAACCAGATGCCCTTGCGCATTGACCAGCAATACTGCCGGTGGCCCAAATAACTGGAAACGATGAAGCAGGTGGCGCGATGCGGCATCACTTGCTGTCACATTCACCCGAATTAGCGTGAGTGGTTGCAAGGCTTTTTCTACACGGGGATTGTCATAGGTTTCGACATCCATACGCTGGCACTCTACACACCAGGTTGCCCAGAAATCCACCAATACCGGGTGTCCTTTTGCTGCGGCCAAAGCCGATTGCAGCTGGGGAAGGCTGCGAACCACGGTAAAATGGAGGGGATGATGCTTTTGAAGCGCATGGTTTTGTAGAGGGGCGACAGAAACCTCTTTTGCCACGAAAGGTGCCAAAGGTTCAAGCACTAGGGAAGCACCCGCCGAGGCACCGACTCCGAGAACCACACCATAGACAACAGCCAGTATGCCGAGTCCCTGGAAGAATCGTGGCCATCCCCCGGAATTGGCTGCAAACGCCCCCAGAAAAATACCCGAGAGGATGGCGAGCGCTGACCATAAGGCCAGCGTAACCGGTCCCGGCACAATTCGTGACAGGAACCAGATGGCGACTCCCAGCAGAACCACGCCAAAGACGGCCTTTACGCCGTTCATCCACGCACCGGCTTTGGGCAGAAAATGTCCGGCAGAAGTCCCGATGATCAGCAGGGGGACCCCCATGCCCAGCCCCAAAAGGAACAGGGCCAGCCCCCCCAGAACTACGTTGCCGGTGTGGGCAATGAACAGCAGAGCTCCCGCTAATGGGGCTGCGACACATGGCCCGACGATCAGGGCGGACAGCACACCCATCACGAAGGCGCTGAAAAAGTGTCCACCCTTCCCGTAACGGGATAGGCGGGATTGTATAGCATTGGGCATCTGCAATTCGTAGAAACCGAACATGGAGAGCGCCAGTACGACAAACAATGCACTGAATCCACTGAGCACCCAGGGATTTTGAAAAAAGGCCTGCAGATAGGATCCGGTGATCGCTGCAAGAACCCCGGCAACCGTATAGGCCAATGACATACCCAGCACATAGGCCAGAGAAATCCAGAATGCATGCCTTCTGGACTGCTTTACGGTCAACTGAGTGTTCCCCTGACCGACCACCAGGGAGGACAGAATGGGAATCATGGGGAAAATGCAGGGTGTGAAGGCTAGTCCAAGGCCCGCCAGAAAGAAAAGCAGTAGCGTTAAGAGGACTTGTCCGCCGGCCAATCCTGCTGCGAACTGCCCATATTGACCGGCCACCACAGAAGGTTGAACCGGCTTCTGCAGAGCAGGATGCGTGTCGGCCAAAGCCGGAGCATGCCGTACGGTGCTGGCAATAATTCCCGTCGGGCTTAGCGTATAGCTTTTCGTGATGACTGGGTAGCAGACACCGGCATTGGCACATCCCTGAAAACTGCTGGTGACTCGAAGTTGCTTGGGGGGCGTGCCCGTGAAATGTACGGGCACCCGAATCGTGGTGGTATCGCCCTCATAAACAGCCAGGGTTCCGACCCCCGGTATATCCATCGGTTTGCCCGGTGGCAGGGTATAAGGCGCCAAATGGGCAGAACGAGGGCTTACCTGTAAAGTGATCCGATTGCGGTAGAGGTGATAATGGGGTGCGGCGATCCACTGGAGGACCAGGGTATCGTTTGGTGCCATGCGCGCTTTAAAGCGAAAGGCTTTGGCCGGTGCTAGAAATGGTGACGAGCTGACGTCAGCCTTCGCCAGAATAAGCGGGCTGGCGAGCGCCGAAGGGGACAGTATCAGTGCCAACGGAGCCAGTAACAGCCAAAGCCGCAAGATGAGGAGCAAATGATGTCTATTCGTTGACGCGCGATCGCGACGTTGCCGGGAACCTGCACATAGAACTTGATCGAACATTCATTCTCCAAAGATGCACTGTTTATTCGAGCCTCCGCCAGGCTTGATTACTGATCAGACAAGCAGAAAGCATGCCGGATCTTGGGGGACGCAGTTAGGATCAGCGCGCAACAAGGAATGCTGGTGGCTCATCGCCTTCCAGTGCAAGGGATTGGGCTTGCGATTTGGTCTCCTGCCTGATCCCGTGGAAGCCCCTGAATACCGGGCTGAACATGCGTTCCAGATCGAACCTACCATACCTCGCTTTTCCCATAAACTAACTGGCTTGTGGGCTGCATCAAAACCAAACTCAGAGAGATCTTTGAAAAAAGGGCTGCCAAGCAGTGCTTGTAGTTGGTCAATTTTTATCAGGAATCACCGTCAGAATGGTGCGCCTTTGGAAGTATTACCATGCTGGCAATTCTTTCAAATCTCCAGTGCGTTAACGATCCAGGATTCATGACTTGGAGTGGTCAAAACCTGACGATTTCGCTGCACGTAGTCAGTGTTTGTCGGGGACCGAGATTAACGTCTGCGTGAGTCAAACTCAGAGGTAAGGCCTCTGGGTCGAAGCTGCTATTGAAAAGATAGATCATGGTGGAGAGGTGGCATTGTGCACATTTGTAAAATTTGAAACCACAATAAATTGAAGTGGAGGTCTCCTGCGATGCACGAAAATCCTGAGGGTTACACTTCCAGTGCCGATGTTGACTGACAGATTCTGTAGTGAGATAGTTAACAAACTTATTAACTATTATACAGATGGAGGTGCTTCATGTTTTTCCAGCAAAGACGTGGTGAAGATGGAACCCTGTCTTACTTCTACGGCTGTGGTGGTAAAGGTTTTGCCGTCGCAGTAGATGTGGTGGCTGGCGATGAGGGGTGGTTTATGGCCGAGGCTCGGAAAGCCGCTGTGCGCATCAGCTTTGTCATTGATACCCATATTCATGCCGACCATCTTTCGGGCGGGCGAGCCTTGGCGGCGCTGGCAGAAGCGCCTTACTGCATGCACGAAAGTGACGAGGATCAGGTACAATTTCCGATTCGAGGTCTCAAAGACAGCGAAATCCTGGAGACCGGCAATGTGATCACCCAGGTGCTGCATACTCCCGGTCATACCCCTGACAGCCTTTGTCTTTTAGTCAGCGATATCCGGCGCAGCAAGGCTCCCTGGTTTGCCCTGACGGGCGATACCCTTTTTGTTGGTGGCGTGGGACGACCGGATCTGGGGGGCACCCCCGAGGAAATGGCTGCGAAACTCTATGACAGCCTCCAGCAGAAACTGCTAACCCTTCCGGATGATCTGGAAATCTTTCCGGGACATGCTGCCGGCAGTGTCTGCGGGGCTGGTCTTTCGGGAAAACCCTCGTCGACGATCGGTTTTGAAAAGCGCTGGGATCCCTATTTGAGTATGGATCGGGCGATCTTCATTCAGGAGCTGACCGCCAACATTCCGGAACGGCCGGCGGAGATGGCGCGCATTGTTGCCAGCAATCTGGGGAGGGCAGCATGAAGCAACAGGAAACCATCCGCTTTGCACTGTTTTCGGAAGTGTTTGCGGCCATTGCCCATCCCAAGCGCCTGGAGATCATTCACTATCTGGGTGAAGGACAAAAAACTGCCAGCGAGCTCACCGAACTGACGGGTATGTCAAAAGCCAATGTTTCCCAGCACATGAATATTCTCAAGGCGAGGGGTCTGGTGCACTGCGACAAGTGCGGGACTTTCTGTCATTACCGACTCACCAGCCCCAAGATTTTGGAAGTTTGCGAGATTGTTCGGGAGCTCATTCTCGACCAGATGCAGATTACTGCGCATCACCATGAGGTACTGAGTACTGTGGTCCCTCTCCACCAAAAAGACCCCGCATGAACGTCACAGCGGACTATGCAAGCGCTTACGTCCGGGGCATTGGCTGCAACCGTGGACAGTTTCTGCTGCAGACGGTACAGGTCTTTTTCGTGGGTCTGATCATCGGCATGGAACGCAATGTGTTGCCCACCATGGCAGCGCACTTTGGTGTAGATAGCCACGCCTTTTTCTTCCTGGCTTCTTTTGTGATTTCCTTTGGCCTGGTCAAGGGTGCCCTGAACTTTGTGGCGGGTGGACTTTCTGATCGCATCGGCCGCAAGCGGGTTTTGCTGCTCGGCTGGATAGCCGGCATTCCCATTCCGATTCTGATTTTCTTTGCCCCCAACTGGTGGTGGATTATCGGTGCCAACGTCTTCCTGGGCTTCAACCAGGCCTTCACCTGGACTATGACCGTCACCAGCCAGATTGATTTGTCAGCCAACCATCAGCGCGGTCTGGCGGTCGGCATCAATGAGGCCATGGGTTACATTGCCGTCGGTGCAGCGGGTCTGGCCACGGGGTATCTGGCCGTTTTGTATGGTCCCCGCTGGTCCTTGCTGCTCTTTGGGCTAGTGGTCATTGCGCTGGCGTTGGTGTTGCTGCTGTGGATAAAAGACACCATTCACTGGGTACGTGCCGAGCATATACAGCAAGAGGCGGCTACCCCGGCAGCGGTACCCGCACAAAGTATGTTTAGCACTTTCCTGCAAGTTTCCTTTCAGGATCGGACCTACCGGGCGCTTTGCCAGGGCGGTGTCACCAACAAGATTGCGGACACTCTGGTCTGGGTGCTGTTCCCGTTGTTTTTCAAATTCCACGGCCTCGGCATTATTTATATCGGCTGGATTACCGGCGTTTATGCCATGGTCTGGGGGCTCTGCCAGTTCTGGACCGGGCATCTGGCCGATCACGTTGGTCGCAAGCCACCGGTTTTGCTGGGCTTTGCCCTGTTATCCGCAGGATTGGCAGGAACCACACTGGTGAACCACTTTGCTGCATGGATTGTCACCGCTGCCCTGATGGGGCTCGGCATGGCACTGCTTTATCCCAATTTGATTGCCGCCATGTCGGATGTCGCTCCAGCCATGCAACGGGGTCGGATACTGGGCACTTATCGTTATTGGCGGGACACGGGTTATGCCATCGGCGGGGTCATTCTTGGTCTGGTGGCTCAATGGAGTGATAAAATCCTCCCCGCGATCTGGCTGACCGCTGGCATTGTGGCCTTGTCGGGCTTATGGATTGCCTTTGCGGTTCAAGAAACCCATCCCCGAAGTATCTGAACAGGAGGATCTTCCATGAGCAAAGCATTAATCATCCTTCATGCAGGTCCTGATGAGGAAAATCCTCGCGCCGATACGGCGGTTCGTCTCGCCGGTGCCATGTTGGCAGACAACAAAGACGTTCGCTTGTTTCTTGCCGGTCAGGGCGTGCTGATCCTGAAAGACTGTGATAAAACCCGCGATAATGTGCGCAATTTGTTGAGTGAGCTGATGGAATTGGGCCTGGAGGTCCAGTGCTGCGATAGCTCTTTAAAGGCACAGGCTATAGAAACATTACCGGCTGGGGTCAACAGGAGTTCCATGAAAGGTCTGTCCAGCTGGATCAGTATGGCTGATGAAGTCGTATGTTTCTGACGGTGAATGACTTTAGGATAGCAACATCAAAAGAGGTGCCGATCGCTCGCTGATCTGGGCTGTGATCTCATGTTGCATTGGAGAAAGCCGTACTTGATGCGGTGTTACGCAACAGCACTGTGGTTCGGTCATCCAGATAGCTCCTCGGTGTTCATTTTCTTTCAGCTGCTGAATGAATGCTTTCAGTCTGCCGCTGACCATTGAGACTCAACGGCGGCAGGGCAGTGTGAACAGTCATTGGCTGTTCTGGCATGGTTTAAATCGGCTTCTGTCGCACTGCCAATTGCTCTATTTCCGAGGCCAGCGCCAGATATCGCTGGGAATCACGCAGGCCAGTGATGAAACGACGAGGGATCCCTTCCAAACCTACCTGAGCTCCTACGAGCGCCCCTGTTAGCATCGCGCGGGACATATTTTGTCCGCCTCCGTTGATGGCGTGCAATACGGCAGATTCATAATCATCGCTGAAACGACTGGCCAAGTAGTAAGCAGCAGGTAATTGATGATAAATAGCACAGGGCATACCGTAAATCAGACTCACTTTCCAGGCCGGTTCGATGACGATGTCCATATCTGTGGCCGCCAAGACTGCATATCCTGCTGTGAGTAGAGCATCAGGTGATGCAAACTGCCCAACATGCGCCTTTTCACTATCTGCAGCAGTCGGTGGCTGCAGTTGACCTTGGGTAACCATGTGGAAGGGTAATGCTCCGCTGTGAACCTGTGCCATGAGTTTGGCGTTGATCTGTGGCGTCAAGGAAGCACCGGAAACCAACTGTGCCAACACTGCATTGAAGGCGACACTCATGGCTAAGATGGCCGGATCACATTGGGTCAGGAGGATATTGCTACAAACCGCCTCAGCCATTTTTCTTGGGTGTAGGGCATATAAGGCGGCAATAGCTATGGCACGCTCTGCACCCTCCGTCGTGTCTGCATCTCCAGCGCATGCGCCCCATGGACGTTCTTCTGTCACACGCTTGCGCCAAGCTTCCCGTATGGATTGATTGGTGTAACCTCCCGGTCCCTGCATGGGTGTCCCATCCAGATGCGGAAACAGCTTTGTATCCAGTCGCCGGGTGAAATCATCCTCTGAGTAACCCTCGCAGTGCGCTAATGACTCCATGAGCATGGTGAGAAGTATTCCGGTTTGTGAGATGTCACCAGCGACCAGACCTTCATGATATCGACCGGGACGAGGCGTAATAAAATCCGTGATCCACGGACCACAGTCCCGCCGCATTTCAGCCAGGTCGTAATACCAATGGCAGCCTAAGGCCAGCGCATCCCCAACCAACGCACCCATCACCGCACCTGCTACGCGTTGCATGATTTGCTACCTCCCTTACGTTGAGTTCGTTAAAACAACTGGTAGAATCTATAAAACTCATTCAGGAAACGCTGTTGCGTTCCTTACCTATTATGCCCTGTGTCGCCAAGCATACGCATCCAGCCCAAAGAGTCCTGATGTTGATTGGTGGTTTCAACAGCGTTCTGCGAATGCTGAATTATACCCTTCACCTGTTTATTGCCGTCGCCTTGGCGGCTGCCAGCGTATTGATCATGATCCAATTCAGTCATGATGTGGTGGACACTTTCCGGGAGCACATACTGGCAGCTGGCTTTCTCCACGCCTTAGGCACGCTTTTTATTGTTTGGGTCCTGTCAGCCCTGATTTCCGCCGAAATCACCTTCATGCGCAGCGGTATTTTTCATGTCGAGGTGTTTTTTGAAGTCGCCATGATTACGCTGTTGCGACAACTGATTCTGATCCCCGTGAAAGGCGGAGGAGAAACCATCCCGCAGGATGACCTCATATTCTACGCCATGATCAGCGCAGCCCTGTTGGCTACCGGCATCGCTTACTTCCTCGTAGCCCGCAGCCACTTGGGTAGTGGCCGGAAAGCGCTATGAAGTGAACAAACGGTCCAAGGAGCGCTTTCAACAAACCTATGTGGGCTACATTGATCCGCCGATCCGCGATATTTTAACCGCCGAGATTCCTGTGGTGTTGCGTGCCGAAATCTATGCTTCTGCGGCCTTGTTGGGAGCAGCGGTTACTCTGGCTGGCGCATCACTGACCCTTTATTCTGCGCATGATGGCTTTGTACCGACACTGGAGTTTACCCAGACCGCGCTAACCCCCTGGAATGTTTGAATAGACACTACTGAGGAATCGAAAAATGAATGTCCCCTTCCTGCTGCCGACCATCAGGGTTCAATGGGGCAAGGCAGCGAGAAGCAGCTTTTCACATCTGGACTGGGAATGAGTAGTATCCGCTAGTCCCGCTTGGGGGTTATACAAATTATTCACGGACTAACCTGTTTACACGCTCGTAGAATTGCGAAACCAATTTTCTTGAGTTTTCACCATAGTGGACCTCTCTATCGCAATTCGGGCATAGCGCAACCGCGTTGGTCACAGTGTCGGAGCCATTATCGGCAAGCTGGCGAACGCGATGCAGTTCGTGGAATGCTAGCCCGTCTGAGCCATTGAAAGGGGCCGGTTAGCCGCAAGATTCGTGTACTTGTCATTGCATGGCTCAACCCAATCACTACGCACTCACCTGGTCTGTAGCTGATCTACTCCAAGGGGACTTTCAATGAGTAACATATGGCCCAAGACCTGCAATAGAGGAGCATGAGACTCGCAGCCCATATTTTGAGAAAAACTCTATGTTCTGACTTCCCCACTTTTCCTCGCCGCCTAATAAACTGGAACCAAAGCATACCCCTTCTCTTGGTAGGCAATGGTAGAGATGAATCCACTTTCCACAGGCGTTACGCTCGGAATCAGCATGCTCGGAGATACGTCCATACCGTGTAGCGCCACGCCACAAGCCTGAAACTGGATGCCTTTGTGGCTGAGCTTCAGGATTTCTCCCTGAATCCCCGCGATATCCCTTTCTTCTGTGTAAGGTATGCCCCGAGAGCTATGCTCGAAAGTGGTGTACGGGCGCGTTACAACTGGCTTGAATGAGGTGGCGTACTGTTGCTACAAAGGGTTTCCGACTCAAAGAGCAACATAAGGAGTACGCC